>CAZEGY010000376.1:0-3408 GCA_964511815.1 uncultured Rhodovulum sp. | reverse complement strand
GGGCGGGCGGGTAAACCCGGGAGCGTCGCGAGGGAGGGGCCCGGGTGAGCGAGACCGTCACGCCGATGATGGCGCAATATCTGGAGATCAAGGGGCAGAACCCCGACGCGCTGCTCTTCTATCGCATGGGCGACTTCTACGAGATGTTCTTCGCCGACGCCGAGGCGGCGAGCGCCGCGCTCGACATCGCCCTGACCAAGCGCGGGCAGCACCTCGGGCAGGACATCCCGATGTGCGGGGTGCCGGTGCACGCCGCCGAGGGCTACCTGCTGACGCTGATCCGCAAGGGCTTCCGGGTCGCGGTCTGCGAGCAGATGGAGGACCCGGCGGAGGCGCAGAAGCGCGGGGCGAAGTCGGTGGTGCGGCGCGAGGTCGTGCGGCTGGTCACGCCGGGGACGCTGACCGAGGAGAGCCTGCTCGAGGCGCGGCGGCACAACTACCTCGCGGCCTACGCCGAGGTGCGTGGCGACGGGGCGTTCGCCTGGGTCGACGTGTCGACCGGCGACCTGACGGTGGCGGAGTGCCCGCGGGTCAGGCTCGGGCCGATGCTGGCGCGGCTCGCGCCGCGGGAGGTGCTGGTCTCGGAGGCGGTCGAGGACGCGCTGCGCGAGGCGATCGGCGAGGGGGGCGCGGTGGCGACGCCGCTGGCGCGGGCGAGCTTCGACTCGACCATGGCCGAGGGGCGGATCGCCGGGGCCTACGGGGTGCGGGGCCTCGACGGCTTCGCGGCGTTCGGGCGGGCCGAGGTCGCGGCGATGGGGGCGATCGTCGACTATCTCGAGATGACCCAGAAGGGGCGGCTGCCGCTGCTCCGGCCGCCGGTGCGCGAAGGCGCGGGCGGCATCGTGCAGATCGACGGGGCGACGCGGCGGAACCTCGAGCTGACGCGGGCGCTGTCGGGCGGGCGCGAGGGGTCGCTGCTCGCGGCGGTCGACCGGACGGTGACCGGCGGCGGCGCGCGGCTGCTCGAGACGCGGCTGAACGGGCCGTCGACGGACGTGGGCCTGATCGCGGCGCGGCAGGACGCGGTCGCGCACTTCTTCGAGCGGCCGGAGGCGGGGCGGGAGGTGCGGGGGCCGCTGCGCCGGGTGCCCGACCTCGAGCGGGCGCTGTCGCGGCTGGCGCTCGACCGGGGGGGCCCGCGCGATCTCGCGGCGGTGCGGGACGGGCTCGTGCAGGCGGACGGGCTGCACGGCGCGCTCGGCGACGGGCTGCCGGCGGAACTCGCCGCGGCGCGGGCGGCGCTCGCCGGGCACGAAGGGCTCGTCGGGCTGCTGGCGGCGGCGCTCGTCGCCGAGCCGCCGCTCCTCGCGCGGGACGGGGGGTTCGTGGCGAGCGGCTTCGACGAGGAGCTCGACGAAACCCGGCGGCTGCGCGACGAGGGGCGGGGGGTGATCGCCGGGCTTCAGGCGGAGTACGTGCGGCGGACCGGGATCGGGGCGCTGAAGATCAAGCACAACAACGTCCTCGGCTATTTCGTCGAGACCCCGGCCGGGCACGCCGAGAGGATGATGGCGCCGCCGCTCGCCGAGCTCTTCGTCCACCGGCAGACGACGGCGGGGCAGGTCAGGTTCACGACGCTGGCGCTCGCCGAGATCGAGAAGAAGATCCTCAACGCCGGCGGCTTCGCGCTCGAGATCGAGAAGCGGGTGTTCGAGGACCTGCGGGCGGCGGTGCTCGCCGCGGCGGGGCCGGTCGGGGCGGCGGCGAAGGCGCTCGCCGAGATCGACGTGGCGAGCGCGCTCGCCGATCTCGCGAGGGGCGAGGACTGGGTGCGGCCGGTGGTCGGCGCCGGGCGGGAGTTCCTCGTCGAGGGCGGGCGGCATCCGGTGGTCGAGCAGGCGCTGCGGCGGGCGGGGGCGAGCTTCGTCGCCAACGACTGCGACCTCGGCGAGCGGGCGGTGTGGCTGCTGACCGGGCCGAACATGGCGGGCAAGTCGACGTTCCTGCGCCAGAACGCGCTGATCGCGGTGCTGGCGCAGAGCGGGGCGTTCGTGCCGGCGGCGCGGGCGGAGATCGGGGTCGTCGACCAGCTCTTCAGCCGGGTCGGGGCGGCGGACGACCTCGCGCGCGGGCGCTCGACCTTCATGGTCGAGATGGTCGAGACCGCGGCGATCCTCAACCAGGCCGGCGCCCGCGCCCTCGTCATCCTCGACGAGATCGGGCGGGGGACGGCGACCTACGACGGGCTGTCGATCGCGTGGGCGGTGCTCGAGCACCTGCACGACGTCAACCGCTGCCGGGCCTTGTTCGCGACGCACTACCACGAGCTGACGGCGCTCGGGGCCAAGCTGCCGGGGCTGCGCAACGCCACGGTGGCGGTGCGGGAGTGGCAGGGCGAGGTCGTCTTCCTCCACGAGGTGCAGGAGGGGGCGGCGGACCGCTCCTACGGGGTGCAGGTGGCGCGGCTCGCCGGGCTGCCGGCGGCGGTGGTCGAGCGGGCGAAGGTGGTGCTCGAGGCGCTGGAGCGCGGCGAGCGCGAGGGCGGCAAGGCGCGGGCGCTCGTCGACGACCTGCCGCTCTTCGCGGTGGCGGCGCGGCCGGTGGCGCCGGCGGCGGGGGGGTCGGTGGCGCCCTCGGCGGTGGAGGGGCGGCTGCGCGCGGTGGCGCCGGACGAGCTCTCGCCGCGGGAGGCGCTGCAGCTCGTCTACGAGTTGAAGGGACTGCTGGCGGCGGGGTAGCCTCGGGCACGGGCGCGGGCGCGGGCGCGGCGGGCACGGCGGAGGACGGCATGGGCGGGATCGAGCACTGGGCCGAGGGGGTGATCGCCGCCTACGGTGCGGTGGCGCTCTTCGTCTGCCTGACGCTCGAGAGCCTCGGGGCGCCGGTGCCGGGGGAGTCGGTGGTGATCTTCGCCTCGGCCGCGGCGGCGGAGGGCGAGCTCGACATCCGCGCGGTGGCGCTCGCGGCGTTCCTCGGCGCGGTGCTCGGCGACAACATCGGCTACCTGATCGGCCGCAAGCTCGGGCGGCCGGCGATCCTGCGCTTCGGGAGCCACGTCGGCATCGGCGCGGCGGCGCTCGACCGGGCCGAGGCGCTGGCGCGCAGGCGCGGGGCGCTGATGGTCGTCGTCGCGCGCTTCGTCGTGCTGCTCCGCCAGCTGAACGGCATCGTCGCCGGGACGACGGGGATGCACTGGGCGACGTTTCTCGCCGCCAACGCCGTCGGCGCGGCGCTCTGGGTCGGGGTGTGGACGACGCTCGCCTACCGCTTCGGGCGCGAGGCGCACGAGCTGCTGCCGTTCCTGTGGCGCCACGTCCATCTCGTCGCGGCGGTGCTGGTGCCGCTCGTCATCCTCGGGCTCGTGCTGGTGCGGATGCGGATGAAGCGGGCGTAGGGCGGCCCGCGGGCGGGGGGCGATCACATGGGGAACGCCCGCCGTCTCGCGCGCGAGACGCTACCTAACAG
>CAZEGY010000375.1:0-3412 GCA_964511815.1 uncultured Rhodovulum sp. | reverse complement strand
GACCTCGTCCGCGCCGCCCGCTTCGCGCCCCGCGGCGCCGGCATCGTGCTCGCCACCGGCCTCGATCACCCGGGCCCCGGCCTCGACGCGGCGCTCGCCGGCCTCGCCCGCCGCGGCCCGCTGCGCCTCATCCTCGTCGAGGACGCCTTCGAGACCGCGCCCCCCGCGGTCGCGCTGCCCTTCCTCACCGAGGACGGCCGGGTCGCCCGCGGCCGGTTCGGCGCCCTGCCGCAGGCCCGCGCCGACCGGCTCGCGGCCCTCCGCCTTCCCGGCCTCGCCGCCGAGCGCCTCGCGACCGCATGACCCCCGTGATCGTCACCGAGCTCCATCCGCCGCGCCTGCCCGCCCAGGTCGTCGCCACCCACTGGACCGACCTGCTCGCCGCCTTCGGCCTCGGCCTCCTGCTCGCCGCCCTCGCCGCCGCGCTGATCGCCCCGCTGCTGAAGCCGCGCCCCCGCCGCGAGAGCGTCGCGCGGCGCCTCGAACGCGCCCGCGCCCTGCCCCCCGACGACCGGCTCCTCGCCCAGCTCCGCCTCCTCGCCGAGACCGGCGCCCCGCTTCCCCCCGATCTCCGCGCCCGGCTCTACACGGCCGCGCCCCCCGACCCCGCGGCGCTCGACGACCTGATCCGGCGAAGGCGCCATGCTTGACTTCGCGCTGCCCTACGCCTTCCTGCTGCTGCCCCTCCCTCTCCTCGTGCGGCTGCTTCCCGCCCGCGGCGCCGGCGGCGGGCAGGCGCTCTGGCTCCCGCCCGCCATCGCCGCCGGCGCCGGCGACGCCGCGACCCGCCGCCTCGACCGCCCCGGCCTGCTCCTCGCCGCGCTCTGGCTCTGCCTCGTCGCCGCCGTCGCCGGCCCGCAGCGCCTGGTGCCGGTCCCCGACCGCAGCGCCTCGGGCCGCGACATCGTCCTCACGCTCGACCTCTCCGGCAGCATGGCGATCGAGGACTTCGCGCTCGACGGCGAGACCGCCTCCCGCCTCGACGCCGTCAAGCGCGTCGCCACCGGCTTCGTCGAGGCGCGCCGCGGCGACCGCGTCGGCGTCGTCATCTTCGCCGACCGCGCCTATGTCGCGGCCCCCCTCACCTGGGATCTGGCCGCCGTCGCCCGCGCCATCGACAGCGCCGAGATCGGCCTCACCGGCCGCTCCACCGCAATCTCCGACGGGCTCGGCCTCGCGCTGAAGCGCATCCTCGCCGACACCGCCCGCTCCCGCGTCATCGTGCTCCTGTCCGACGGCCGCGACACCGCCGACCGCCTCGAGCCGCGCCAGGTCGCCCGCCTCGCCGCCGGGAACGGCGTCCGCGTCCACACCATCGCCCTCGGCCCCGAGGATCTCGAGGAGCGCCCCGCGAGCCGCGACGCCGTCGACATCGCCACCCTGCGCGAGATCGCCGAGACCAGCGGCGGCCGGACCTGGCGCGTCCGCACCATGGACGACCTCACCGCCATGGCCGCCGAACTCGACCGCCTCGAGCCGAACCCGTCGAGCCGCCCGCCCCTGATCCAGCAGCGCCCGCTCTGGATCTGGCCCGCCGCGGCGGCGCTCGCCCTCGGCCTCGCCGTGGCCTGGCGGCGCGCATGACCGGCCTCGGCCTCGTCCTGCTGCGCCCATGGTGGCTGCTCGCCCTCCTGCCGATCGCGGCGCTCGCCGTCTGGCTCTGGCGCCACCGCGCCGCCGGCGAATGGGCCGCCGTCATCGACCCCCATCTCCTCGCCGCGATGCGCCGCCTCGGCCATCTCGGCGCCGGCGGCGCCGACCCCTCGCCCTTCCTCGCCTGCGCCGCCGCCGCCCTGCTCGCCCTCGCGCTCGCCGGCCCCGCCGTGCCCCGCGAGGGCGCCGACACCTTTGAGCGGCTCGACCCCATCGTGCTCATGCTCGACCTCTCGCCCTCCGTCGCCAGCGGCCCGGCGCTCGCCGACCTGCAGGCCGCGGCCGCCCAGGTCCTGCAGTCGGCCGCCGGCCGCCCGGTCGGCGTCATGGTCTACGCCGCCGACGCCTATGTCGCCTCCGCCCCCACCAGCGACGCCGCCAGCCTCCAGGGCCTGATCGCCGTGCTCTCGGCCGAGACGATGCCCGTGGGCGGCAGCCGCCCCGACATCGCGCTGGCCGAGGCCCGCGACATCTTCGCCGGCGGCGCCGGCCCGGCCGATCCCGGCGGCGCCGACTTCATCGTCATCTCCGACGGCGGCGGCGCCGACCGCGCCCTCGACGAAGCCCGCCGCCTCGCCTCCGAAGGCGCGCGCGTCTCGACCCTGGCCCTTGCGCCGCAGACCCCGGGCGGGCCGTCCCCGGACCCGGACGCGCTCGCCGCCCTCGCCCGCGAGGGCGGCGGCGCCAGCGCCCCGGCCCGCGAGCCGCGGGCCGTCCTCGCCCGGATCGAGGCCGCCCGCATCGCCCGCATCGCGCGCAGCGCCGAGGCCGCGCGGGTGTTCCGCGACCTCGGCCCCTGGCTCCTCGTCCTCGCCGGCGTCCCGACCCTGGCGCTTTTCCGGAGGCGGCTGTGACCCGGCGCCTTTCGCCCCGCCCGGGACCGGCCCCCGCGGCCCTCGGCCGGGACCGCCGGACCGGCGTCGCCCGGGCGCGCTTCATGCCGGATCCAGACGGTCTCTCCGCCCGGCGGCGCGTTAACGCAGGTTTCCAGCGGGTTGACGCACGAGAGAGTTTTCTTTCAAATCAACCGGATAACCGTCTGGGCACGCGTGCCCAAACCTGCCCCCCGCCACCCCTCCCCGCCGCCCGGGGGCCCGCCTGATGCGGCTTCCCCTCCTCCTCGCCGCCGCCGGGCTCGCCGCCCTCGCCGTCGCCGGTCCCGGCGCGCTCGGCCGCCTCGCGCTGATGACGGGCCTGCCCGGCCTCGCGGCCCCGCTCATCGCCGACCCGGGCGTCAAGGGCGTCGCGCTCTACCGCGCGGGCCGCTACGACGAGGCCGACGACGCCTTCCGCGCCGCCGGCCGCAGCGCGACCTTCAACCGCGGCGTCAGCCTCGCCGCGACCGGCGACTACCCGCTCGCCCGCGCCTATTTCGACGCCGTGCTCTTCGCCGCGCCCGGCGACAGCGAGGCCCGCGAGAACCGCAACCTCGTCAATGCGCTGATCCCGCCCGTGCTCGGCGAGGGCAACGAGGCCGGCCGCATCTCGGTCCGGCCCATCGCCATTCCCGGCGGCATGCCCACCGACGAGACCACGCTCGTCCACGGCCGCCGCCTCGACGCCGGCGGCCTCGTCGCCGACGCCGCCTGGCTCGCCACCATCCCGGACGACCCCGGCGAGTTCCTGCGCCTCCGCCTCGCCGACGAGCACCGCCGCCGGCTCTCGCTCGGCCAGACCCCCCCCGAAGACGGCGATCTGTGGTGATGCGGACTCCGATTGAACGCCTCATACGATCGCCGGCTGGATCGTTGGCGCCACC
>CAZEGY010000374.1:0-3427 GCA_964511815.1 uncultured Rhodovulum sp. | reverse complement strand
GCAGCCCTACCCCGCCCGCGCCTCGAGCGCCGGATAGCGCAACGCCAGCGTCACGCCCCGGGTCGCGTTCAGCACCATCAGTGCCGCCCAGAGCCCGTGGTTGCCGTAGGCCGGCAGCAGCACCGCCACCGCCAGCGCATAGACCGACACCGACAGCAGCGCGGCGTTGCGCATGGCGCGGGTCTCGGTGGCGCCGATGAAGATGCCGTCGAGCATCCACGCGGCGATGCCGATCACCGGCGCCGCCGCGATCCACGGCAGGTAGGCGCGCGCCGCGGTCCGCACGTCGGGCGCCGTCGCCATGAGATCGACGAGCGCCGGCCCCGCCGCCGCGAAGGCGACGGCGAGGACGAGCGACGCCCCCGCGCCCCACGCCGCGGCGACGAGCGCCGAGCGCCGCAGCGCCGCGCGGTCGCGCTCGCCGAGGGTCTGCCCGACGAGCGCCTCCGCCGCGAACGCGAAACCGTCGAGGGCGTAGGCGGTTATCGACAGGAATTGCAGCAGGACCTGATTGGCGGCGAGGGTCGCGTCGCCGAGTCCCGCCCCGAAGAACATGAAGGCGGTGAAGCTCGCCTGGAGCACCACCGAGCGGATCAGGATGTCGCCGTTGACGCTCGCCATCCGCCGGAGCCGGACGGGGTCGAAGACCCGCCCCCAGTCGCGCCACTGCGCGCCCGCGAACGCGCTCCGGCAGAGCCAGAGGCCGATCGCGAGCCCGGTCCACTCCGCGATCAGCGTCGCCGTCGCGACGCCCGGCACGCCCCAGCCGAGCCCGAGGACGAAGGTGACGCTGAGGACGACGTTCAGCGCGTTCATCGCGAGCTGCAGCACGAGCACGCCGCGCGTCCGCTCCATCGCGATCAGCCAGCCGGTCAGCGCATAGATCGAGATCGTCGCCGGCGCCCCCCAGATGCGGATGGCGAGATAGGCCCGCGCCAGATCCTCGACCTCCGCCGAGGCCGGCGCCAGCCGGAACGCCGCCCAGAAGACCGCCGTCTGCCCGGCGATGAAGACGAGCCCGGCGGCGGCGGCGATCATCATCCCGCGCATGAGGAGCGCGCCGGTCTCGGCGATGTCGCCGGCCCCGCGCGCCTGCGCGACCATCCCCGTCGTGCCCATGCGCAGGAAGCCGAAGACCCAGTAGATCGTCGTCAGCACCACCGCCCCGAGCCCGACCGCCCCGATCGGCGCCGCCTGCCCGAGCTGGCCGATGACGGCGGTGTCGACGGCGCCGAGGATCGGGATCGTCGCGTTCGAGAGGACGATCGGCCCGGCGATGGCGACGACCCGCCGGTTGGTGATGTCGCTGGCGGGCATTCTTCAGGCGCGGTCGATCGCCATCGGAAAGCCCGGTGCGTCGCGGGCCTCGACCGCCGTCTCAGGCATCGTCGCCGTTGCCCATGAGGAAGTGCCCGGTCGCCTGCGCGAACGGCCGCGCACGGTTGTCCTGCCACGCCTCGACGTGGACGCTCGCGTAGCGTCGCCCCGAGCGGTTGACCCGCGCCCGGGCATAGGCGTCGCGTGGCAGCCCGGAGCGCAGGTAGTCGACGGTGAAGTCGATCGTCTTCGGCAGCGGCGGAAACGCCCCGGCCTCGATCGCCGCCGCCCCGGCGCCGCCGCCCTCCATCCGCTCCCAGACCTGGCTCCAGGCGAGCTCCATGATCGCGGTGATCTCGAGGAAGGCGCCGATCGCGCCGCCGTGGAGCGCCGGCAGGTACGGGTTGCCGACGAGCGTCTCCGAGAACGCGAGCACCGCGGTCAGCTCGTCGCCGCGCCGGTCGAAGCTGACGCCGAGGTAGCGCGCATAGGGCACCGCCGCGGTCATCCGCGCCAGCGCCGCGTCGCGGCGCTGCTTGACGACCTGCACCGGCTCGGGGGGCGTGCGCCCGGCCATCAGCGCCGCGCCGCCGTGAACGCCCCGGCCGCCGTCGCCACCGGCTCGTCGGGGCTCTCGGTCCAGGCGACGGCGCGGGTGAAGGCGACGCTCCGTGTCATCCGGTAGCACTCGGCCCGGGCGAAGAGCCGGCGCCCCGGCGGCGCCGGGCGCATGTAGTCGATGCGGAGGTCGATCGTCGCCGTCGCCCCGGGCTCGCTCGGGTGGGCCATCACGCTCGCCCCCGAACAGGTGTCGAGGAGCGCGGTGACGACGCCGCCGTGCATGACCCCGCTCCCGGGGTCGCCGACGAAGCGCGGGTCGTAGTCGAGCGCCATCACCGCGAAGGCGTCGCCGAGCTCCTCGAAGCCCATCCCGAGGGCGCGGGCGTGCGGGATCGCCTCGATGAACTGGCGGGCGATGCGGGCCTTCTGGTCGGTGTCTCTGGTCATGGCGTGCTCCGGGCGTGCGGATCCAGCCATGCCGCGTTTCGCCGCCGGGTTCAACGCCGGGCGTCGCGGCCGCCGCGGCGACGCCGCGCGCTGACGTCGCGTCAACTTGACGTGCACGTCAACTTTTGACCTTGCCTCGCGGCGCCCGACTGCGCACATTCCGCCCGCCGGTCGACAGGGAGGCGAAGGCGTGGACGACGATCTCGAGACCATCGGCGCGATGTGCGCCGCCTTCGGGGTGACGCCGCGCACCCTGCGCTTCTACGAGGCGAAGGAGCTCCTCGCGCCGATCCGCGTCGGCCAGAAGCGCCTCTACACCCGGCGCTGCCGGGCGCGCCTCAAGCTCATCCTCCAGGGCAAGCGCTTCGGCTTCGCGCTCGAGGACATCCGCCAGCTGCTCGAGCTCTACGATGTCGGCGACCGGCAGACCACCCAGCTCGCCCGCACGCTCGAGCTCGCCCGCGCCCGGCTCGCGGCGATGGAGGCGCAGCGCGCCGAGCTCACCGTCGCCATCGTCGAGCTCCGCGAGCAGATCGCCACCTCCGAGGCGATGCTCGCGAGCCGCCGCCCCGCCGCCGAATAGGAGAAGACCCATGCCCGCCTACACGCCGCCGCTCCGCGACATGGCCTTCGTCCTCCACGACGTCCTTGCCGTCTCGGAGAGCCACCCCGACCTCGACCGCGACTCGACCGCGGCGATCCTCGACGAGGCCGGCCGCATCGCCCGCGACGTGCTCGCGCCCTTGAACGCCGTCGGCGACCGCGAGGGCTGCCGGCTCGAGAACGGCGTCGTCCGCACCCCGACCGGCTTCCGCGAGGCCTTCGACCTCGTCCGCGAGGGCGGCTGGACCGGCCTCGACTGCGACCCGGCCTACGGTGGCCAGGGCATGCCCTACGTGATGGCGACCGCCGTCGGCCAGATGACCTCGGCGGCGAACATGGCCTTCAACATGTACCAGGGCCTGACCCACGGCGCCTACTCGGCGATCCACGCCCACGGCTCCGAGGACCAGAAGACGACGTACCTGCCGAAGATGGTGACCTGCGAATGGACGGGCACCATGAACCTCACCGAGCCCCACGCCGGCACCGACCTCGGCCT
>CAZEGY010000373.1:0-3435 GCA_964511815.1 uncultured Rhodovulum sp. | reverse complement strand
ATGCGGGCGGCGGCGGCGCGCAACGCCCACCGGCCGCTCCTCAAGATCAAGCTCGGCGGCGAGGGCGACATGGCCCGGCTCGAGGCGGTGCGGGCGGGGGCGCCGCGGGCGCGGATCGTCGTCGACGCCAACGAGGGCTGGTCGGCGGAGGCGTACGCCGCCCTCGCCCCGGCGCTCCTCCGGCTCGGCGTCGCGATGGTCGAGCAGCCGCTGCCCGCGGGCGGGGACGAGGCGCTCGCCGACATGGCGCGGCCGCTGCCGGTCTGCGCCGACGAGAGCTGCCACACCAGCGCCGACCTGCCCGCGCTCGCCGGGCGCTACGACATGGTGAACGTCAAGCTCGACAAGACCGGCGGGCTGACCGAGGCCTTGCGCCTGCGCGACGCGGCGCGGGCGGCGGGGTTCGGGGTGATGGTCGGGTGCATGGTCGGGTCGAGCCTCGCGATGGCGCCGGCGGTGCTCGTCGCCCAGGGCGCGGCGGTGACCGACCTCGACGGGCCGCTGCTCCTCGCCCGTGACCGCGCCCGTCCGCTCGTCTATGACGAGGACGGCGTCCATCCGCCGACGCCCGAACTCTGGGGGTGAGCTTGAGCCGCATCGTCTACGTGAACGGCGACTACGTGCCGGAGGAGGAGGCGAGGATCAGCGTCTTCGACCGCGGCTTCCTCTTCGCCGACGGGGTCTACGAGGTGACGAGCGTCCTCGACGGGCGGCTCGTCGACTTCCCCGGCCATGTCGCCCGCCTCCATCGCTCGCTTTCCGAGCTCGACATGCCCGCCCCCGTCACCGACGCGGAACTCGAGGCCATCCACCGCGAGCTCGTCGCGCGCAACGGCGTCGAGGAGGGCATGGTCTACCTTCAGGTCACCCGAGGCGCCGCCGACCGCGACTTCGCCTACCCGCCCGAGCCCATCCCGAGCCTCGTGCTCTTCACCCAGGCCCGCCCCCTCGCCGACACACCCTCGGGGCGCAACGGCATCAAGGTCATCGCCCTTCCCGACATCCGCTGGCAGCGGCGCGACATCAAGACCGTGCAGCTCCTCGCGCCGTCGATGTGCAAGATGATGGCGAAGAAGGCCGGCAAGGACGACGCCTGGCTGGTCGAGGACGGCTTCGTCACCGAGGGCACCTCGAACAACGCCTGGATCGTCACCGCCGACGGGGTGCTCGTCACCCGCAACCTCTCGAACGCGATCCTCCACGGCATCACCCGCCATGCGGTGATGGCGCTGGCGGCGGAGGCGCAGATCCGCGTCGAGGAGCGGCCGTTCACCATCGCCGAGGCCCACGACGCGGCGGAGGCGTTCATCACCGCGGCCTCGGCGTTCGTGACGCCGGTCGTCGAGATCGACGGCAAGGCGCTCGGCGACGGCACGCCGGGACCGCTCACCCGGCGGCTGCGCGAGCTCTACGTCGCGGCGGCGCGGCAGAGCGCGACCTGAGGGCGCGCTCCGCGACCGCCCACGCATTCGTCAGTCGCCTTGGCGCGGCGCTTCGCGCACTCTCGGCGGGAGACGAAGGAGCCCCGCCGATGCCGCCGACCCGTGCCCTCCTCGCCGCGAGCCTCGCGCTCGTCCTCGCCCTGCCGCTCCACGCCCAGCCGGCGCCGGACGCGCCGCGACCGCAGGCGGAGACCGCGCGGCAGACCGAGGCCGAGCGGCTGCCGGCGGCGAAGGTCACGCGGCACGCGCTCGACCTCGGCGACCGGACGCTCGCGTTCACCGCGACGGCCGGGGCGCTGACGCTCGAGAACCCGGGTGGCGAGGAGGAGGCCGACATCGCGTTCACCGCCTACGCGCTCGACGGGGGCGATGCGGGGCGGCCCGTGACCTTCGCGATCAACGGCGGCCCGGGGGCGGCGTCGGCGTACCTCCACATCGGCGCGCTCGGGCCGTGGTTCCTGCCGATGGACGGCGAGCGGATCGCGCCGTCGCAGCCGACGGCGCTGCAGCCCAACCCCGACACCTGGCTCGACTTCACCGACCTCGTCTTCATCGATCCGGTCGGCACCGGCTTCAGCCGGCTCGTCGACCCCGACGACGCGCTCCGCGGGCGCTATCTCTCCGTCGACGGCGACACCGACGCCATCGCCGACTTCATCCTGAAGTGGCTGACCGAGAACGGCCGCACCGGGTCGCCGAAGTTCTTCGTCGGCGAGAGCTACGGCGGGTTCCGCGGGCCGCTCGTCGCCGAGGCCCTCGCCACCGACCGCGGCATAGGGCTCGACGGACTCGTCCTCGTCTCGCCGGTCCTCGACTTCGGCTGGTGGCAGCAGCCCGACTATTCGCCGGTGCCGATGGTGTCGCTGCTGCCGTCGCTCGCCGCGACGCGGATGGAGGGCGCCGGCGCCCTCGACCCGGCGGCGCTCGCCGAGGCCGAGGCCTACGCCAGCGGGCCGTTCGTCGCCGACCTGCTCGCCGGCGAGGCCGACGCCAACGCGGTGGGCCGGCTCGTCGACCGGGTGACGGCACTGACCGGGCTCGACCGCGCCACCGTCGCCGCCGACCACGGCCGCATCGATGCCGGCGACTTCGCCCGCGAGACCCGCCGCGGCACCGGCCGGCGCATCAGCCTCTACGACGCGACGGTCGCGGCGCCCGGGGGCGGGCCGCGCGGCCACGACCCGGTCCTCGACGCGATGACCGCGCCCCTGACGAGCGCGATGCTCGGCCACTACCGCGACACCCTCGGCTGGCTGCCGGACCGGCGCTACATGCTGCTGAACGGGCCGGTCAGCCGCGCCTGGGACTGGGGCGGCGGCCGCGGCCAGCCCGAGGCGATGACGGCGCTGGCCGACGTGCTCGCGCTCGACCCCGATCTCCGCGTGCTCGTCGCCCACGGCTACACCGATCTCGTCACCCCCTATTTCGCCAGCACCCTCCTGCTCCGCCAGCTCCCGGCGGAGGTCGGCGCGCGCGCCCGGGCGGCGACCTATCCCGGCGGGCACATGTTCTACACCCGGCCGGACTCGCGCCGCGCGCTGCGCTCCGACGCCGCGACTCTCTATGGCGCGAGCGCCGGCTGATCCGCGGTGACAGGTCGGGCGATCCGTGCTTAACTTCCCCGGTTGATGCAACCCAAGGAGGCTACGCATGAGCATGAGTTCCCACCTGAGCGAACTCCGCAAAAAGCACCAGGCTCTTTCGGAAGTCATCGACGAGGAGCAGCGCAAGCTCTCGAGCGATGACCTCGACATCAAGGCACTCAAGCTGAGAAAACTCCATATCAAGGAAGAGATAGAGAGGCTTTCGCACCAGGCCTGAGGCCCGGCGCGAATACCCATCCGGCCCCCCGGCGCGGCAAGGCGAATCGCCTCCCGGCCGGGGGGTTTCGACCGGCCCGGACGGGCGGTCACCGCCCTCGAATCCCCGAAATTCGTCGCATTGCGCACAGAATCCCGCCGGCGGGCGCTGCCGGCGAGGGACGATGGCGCGA
>CAZEGY010000372.1:0-3459 GCA_964511815.1 uncultured Rhodovulum sp. | reverse complement strand
CGCGGGCGTAGAAGTTCTGGATCGGGTGCTGGTTGTTGCCGAACTCGAAGCTGCCGCGGACCGTGGGGAAGTCGGCGGCCTTCAGCGCCGCGTGGTAGGCGTCGTGGTCGGCGATGTCGGCCTTGGCCTGGGCCGAGAGGATGAGGAGCGCGGTGTCGTAGGCCTGGCTGGCGTAGACGGAAGGAAGGCGGTCGTACTCGGCGGTGAAGGCCTCGACGAAGGCCTTGTTGGCGGGGTTGTCGAGGTCGGGCGACCACTGGGCGGCGTTGTGGGCGCCGAGGGCGGCGTCGCCGACGGCGGGGAGCACGTCCTGGTCGAAGGAGAAGCCCGGGCCCATCATCGGGATGCCGGTGTCGGAGCCCGAGAACTGCTTGATGAAGGAGATGCCCATGCCGCCGGGGAGGAAGAAGAACACGCTGTCGGCGCCGGAGGCCTTGATCTGGGCGATCTCGGCGGCGAAGTCGGTCTGGCCGAGCTTGGTGTAGAGCTCGCCGGCGAGCTCGCCCTTGTAGAAGCGCTTGAAGCCGTTGAGGCTGTCCTTGCCGGCCGGGTAGTTGGGGGCGAGGATGAAGGCCTTCTCGTAGCCGAGGGTGTTGGCGTATTCGCCCATCGCCTCGTGCTGGTTGTCGTTCTGGTAGGCGACGTTGAAGTAGTTCGCGTCGCAGCCCTTGCCGGCGAGCTGCGACGGGCCGGCGTTGGGCGAGAGGTAGAACTTGCCCTGCTTGACCGCGGCCGGGACGACGGCCAGCGCGATGTTCGAGAAGATGATGCCGGTCAGGATGTCGACGTTGTCGGACTGGATCATCTTGTCGGCGAGCTGGACGCCGACCTCGGGCTTCTGCTGGTCGTCCTCGGTGATGAGGGTGACCTCGGCGCCGGCGTCGCCGGCCTGCTTCAAGGCCAGGAGGAAGCCGTCGCGGACGTCGATGCCGAGGCCGGCGCCGCCGCCGGAGAGGGTGGTGATCATGCCGACCTTGAGGGGGGCGGCGGTGGCGGCCGTGGAGGCCATCAGCAGCGCGGCGAGGCCGGCGGTCAGGGTGCGGTTCATTCTGGTCGTTCCTCTCTGTTGATCTTCAGGCGTCCGCCGCCTGCCGGAGCGCGAAGCGCTGGATCTTGCCGGTGGCGGTCTTGGGCAGCGCGTCGACGAATATCACCGAACGCGGGTACTTGTAGGGCGCGATCGTGGCCTTGACGTGGTCTTGCAGGCGCTTGACGGTGGCGGCGTCCTGCGGGACGCCGGGGGCGAGGACGACGTGGGCCTGGACGACCTGGCCGCGGTCCGCGTCGGGGGCGCCGATGACGGCGCATTCGAGGACGTCGTCGTGGGCGAGGAGGGCGGCCTCGACCTCGGGGCCGGCGATGTTGTAGCCGGCGGAGACGATCATGTCGTCGTTGCGGGCGGCGAAGTGGAAGCGGCCCTCCTCGTCCTCCATGAAGGCGTCGCCGGTGAGGTTCCAGCCGTCGCGGACGAAGACGCGCTGGCGGTCGTCGGCGAGGTAGCGGCAGCCGGTCGGGCCCTGGACGGCGAGGCGGCCGGTGGTGCCGCGGGGGACCTCGTTCATCTCCTCGTCGACGATCCGCGCCCGGTAGCCGGTGACCGGGCGGCCGGTGCAGGCGGGGAAGCTGTCACTGATGCGGTTGGTGATGAAGATGTGGAGGAGCTCGGTGCCGCCGATGCCGTCGAGCATCGGCTTGCCGGTCTTCTGGAGCCATTCGTCGTAGACCGGCGCCGGGAGGGTCTCGCCGGCGGAGACGGCGCAGCGCAGCGACGAGAGGTCGGCGCCCTCGTCCATCGCCTTGAGCATGACGCGGTAGGCGGTGGGGGCGGTGAAGCAGACCGTCGCCTTGTGGGTCTCGATGATCTCGATCATGTTCTGGGGCGAGGCGGTTTCCAGCAGCGTGGCGGCGGCGCCGAAGCGCAGCGGGAAGATCGCGAGGCCGCCGAGGCCGAAGGTGAAGGCGAGCGGCGGCGAGCCGACGAAGACGTCCGAAGGGGTGACGTTCAGCACCTCCCTGGCGTAGCCGTCGGCGATGATCAGCAGGTCGCGGTGGAAGTGCATCGTCGCCTTGGGCTGGCCGGTGGTGCCGGAGGTGAAGCCGAGGAGGGCGACGTCGTCGCGGCCGGTCGGGACGGCCTCGAAGCGGACCGACTTGGAGAGGGCGATGCGGTCGAGCTCGGCGTCGTGGTTGGCGGTGCCGTCGAAGCCGATCACCGTCTTCAGGAACCGGCTCTCCTTGGCGCAGGCGACGAGGTCTTCCATCAGGCGGGTGTCGCAGAGGGCGAAGGCGATCTCGGCCTTGTCGACGATCTTCGAAAGCTCGCCGGTGCGCAGCATCGGCATGGTGTTGACGACGACGGCACCGGCCTTGGTGGCGGCGAGCCAGGCGGCGACCATCGCCGGGTTGTTGGCGGAGCGGATGAGGACGCGGTTGCCGGGGCGGACGCCGTAGTCCTCGACGAGGGCGTGGGCGATGCGGTTCGTCCAGTCGCTGAGCTCCTTGTAGGTGCGCTGGCGGCCGTTGCCGATGAGGGCGACGTTGTCGCCGAAGCCCTTCTCGACCATGCGGTCGGTGAGCTCGACGGCGGCGTTGAGGTGGTCGGGGTAGTCGAAGCCGGTGAGGTCGATCACCGGCCATTCCGCGAGCGGCGGCAGGTTGTCGCGGGTGAAGGTGTCGGTGTGGCCGGTGGGTCCGAGCTGCATTTTTCCTCCCTTGGCCCGCGTTTCAGAGCGCGGTGCGTACGTTCCAGAGTTCGGGGAAGAGCACGACGTCGAGCATCTTCCTCAGGTATCCGACCCCGCCGGTGCCGCCGGTGCCGCGCTTGAGCCCGATCACCCGCTCGACGGTGGTGACGTGGTTGAAGCGCCAGCGGCGGAAGTAGTCCTCGAGGTCGACGAGCTTTTCGGCGAGTTCGTAGATCGGCCAGTGGGCGCGGGGGTCGCGGTAGACCTCGGCCCACATGGCGGTGACGGCGGGGTTCTCCTGGCGCGGCCCGTCGTGGGGGGCGGTGGCCTCGGCCGGCACCGGCAGGCCGGCGCGGGCGGCGGCGGCGAGGGCGGTGGCGTAGAGGTCGGGGCGGGCGAGCTCGGCCTCGAGCAGGGCGACGGTGTCGGGGCGGTGGGCGTGGGGCGCGAGCATCGCGCGGTTGCGGTTGCCGAGGGTGTACTCGATCAGGCGGTACTGCGCCGACTGGAAGCCCGAGGACTGGCCGAGGGCGTCGCGGAACTCGGTGTAGTCCGAGGGCGTCATGGTGCGGAGGACGTCCCAGGCGTTGTTGAGCTGCTCGAAGATGCGGGAGACGCGGGCGAGGAGCTTCTGGGCCTCCTCCAGCCGGTCGGCGGCGATGGCGGTGCGGGCGGCGGCGAGCTCGTGGAGGGCGAGCTTCATCCACAGCTCGGAGGTCTGGTGCTGGATGATGAAGAGGAGCTCGTCGTGGGCGGTGGACAGCGGGTGCTGGGC
>CAZEGY010000371.1:0-3466 GCA_964511815.1 uncultured Rhodovulum sp. | reverse complement strand
TTACCAGTCCGTTAACTCCGAAGGCGTTATCTCACGAAATCAATAACTTAACCCCCGTCGCACGCGTGCGACGCCCGTGCGTCGCACACCCCCTCGCACCCTCTCCCGCCCTCCCCGGCACGTCTCGGCCGGGAGCCGTCGTCGCCATCGCGTCGCCCGGCGCCGGCTCGCGCGCGCCCCTCGTCGCTAGACCAGCACCCGCGGCACCTTCTTCGGCGGCTTGCGCTCCAGGCGGGCGACGGCCTCGTCGGCCGGGGTCGGGCCGTCGGTCAGCTCCAGCACCTCGCGGCGGATCTCGGGATGGTCGATGAGCTCGGCGAGGACGCGGGCGACGTTGCCGCGGGCCACGGTCCCGTAGGGGATCGCCGGGCCGAGGGCGACCCTGCCGTCGCCGTCCTCGTGGAGGAGCGTGCCGGGGCGCAGGATGACCCAGTCGAGGTCGGAGGCGGCGACCGCGACGTCGGCGCGCTTCTTCTCGGCCATGTAGTGCTCGAAGCGGTCGTTGCGGTCGTTCTGGCGGCCGGCCTCCGGGAAGGCGGAGACGATGTAGAAGCGCGAGATGCCGAGCCGGCCGGCCGCGGCCATCGCCTTGATCGGCCCGTCGCCGTCGATCGCCGTGGTGCGGTCGAGGCCGCTCCCGGCGGCGCCGGCCGAGAAGACGATCGCCTCGCAGCCCTCGGCGGCGGTGACGAGGGCGTCGGCGGTCATGTCGATGATGTCGCCGAGAACCGGCGTGCCGCCGGCGCCGGCGATCTCGGTGGCCTGGTCGGGCTGGCGGTGCAGGCCGACGACCCGGTGGCCCCTGGCGTGGAGCAGGGCCAGGAGGCGGTGGCCGACACCGCCGGTCGCGCCGATCAGGAATACCTTCATGGTGCCTCTCTCCCCGAGTTTCCGCTGCGCGGTTCCCGTCGCCCCGATGGTAGGGGCGAAACCTTTCCGGGCCAAGCACGCCGGGCGGGGGCCGCCTTCCCCGTCCGCCCGGCGCACCGGCGCGACGCTCAATCGTAACCGAGGCGGGCGAAGTCGGCGGCGTAGATCCGCCGGATCCGCGCCGAGGTCTCGGGCGTGAGGAAGCTCGCCGCCGGCGGGAAGCGTCCGCGCGCGCGGCGATACGCGGCGATCTCGGCGCTCGTCAGCGCGCTCGCGTCCTCGCCGTCGGCCGCGTCGCCCTCGACGCCCCGCGTCGCCTGGAGCCGGCCCCCGAGCAGCGGCAGGTGGCCGGTGCCGACGATGTCGGCGAGCCGCGTCATCTCCGTGCGCATGTCCTCGAGGCGCACGAAGTCGTCGACGTGCTGCCGGTCGAGGACGTAGGTCTGCCGCCGCCAGTGGGGATTGCAGGCCCGCTCCTCGACGGTCTCGAGATAGCCGAGCAGGTCGCGGAAGCTCGGGTCGTCGCGCCCGATCGCGCGGACCACCTCCTCGACGAACGCCGGCCGCGGCGCGCCGGTGCAGAACTTGTCGAGATAGGCGCTGACCAGCCGCCGGTCCGGGTGCCGGGTCACGCAGATCCGGCGGTAGCCGGCGGCGCGGCCGTCCGCCATCGCCGGACCGCAGAAGGAGCCGCGATAGAAGCTGGAGAAGCGCCGCAACTTCTCCTTGTACTCCTCCGAGCCCGGGGACCGCCGCCCCGCCCGCGCCGCCCGCCGCGCGAGCCACCAGCCGCGACGCAGGTGCGCCGAGGCGTAGGCGGTGCCGAAGGCGGGGACGAGGGTGCCGGGCCGCCGGTGCAGGGTCGCGAAGCCGAGGTTCTCGAAGAACCAGGCCTTGAGGGTCGTCCCGCCGCACTTCGCGTTGGTGAAGAGCACGAAGCGATGGACCGGATCGACGAGCGGCATCGGATTCAGTGCTTCGACCATGACACGCACCCCCCGACGCCCTGCGGCGAAGTGTCGCGAACGGGAGCGATTCGGGCAAGCTCAGTAGGGAGTGCCGTCCTTGCGCGTGAAGCGCCATCCGCCGCCTGGGCCGAGGGCGGCGGCGAGGTCGTCCTGCGGATAGCTCGCCTCGTCCCCCGGGGTCCGGTCGCCGATCTCGAGATAGACGACCGGCGCCGCGGTGCGGTTGACGAGGTGGTGGGCGACTCCGGCCGCCGGGAAGCCCGCGCACATCCCGGGCGCGAGCGCGGCCTCGCCGGCGTCGGTGACGAGGGTCGGATGGCCTTCGAGGACATAGACGAACTCGTCCTGGCGGGTGTGGCGGTGGAGGAGCGCCGACTCGCCGCCGGGCGCGAGGCGGGTCAGGTTGACGCCGAAATTCGCGAGCCCGAAGCGGTCGCCGAGGGGGCGCTTCTCGCGCTTCGCCATCCGGCTGAAGAACGGCTCGGGATAGTTCGACGGCTTCGTCCGCGCCGGCGCGTCGGCCGCGACGATGGCGAGGGGCGGCTTCTCCGCCATCAGCGGCCCTCGACGCGCCACGCGGCGAAGACGAGGCCGGCGGCGAGGAACAGGGTCAGCCAGCCGGGGGCGAGGTCGACCTGGCGGATGTCGCGGAGTTGGTAGGCCTCGCGGTCGGCGAGGCCGATCCAGCCGCGGCCGTCGGCGACGCGGCCCTCGCGGACGAGGCGGACGTCGGGGAGGCCGTCCTCGAGGCGCTTGATGCCGCCGCGCGTCGCCGCCGCGAGGGGGGCGAGGACGTCGCCGGTCGAGACCGGGTCGGCGAACTCCTTGGGTGCCGAGGGGCCGACGACGGCGACACCGCTCTGGTCGCCGTTCTCGAGCCGCCAGACGCCGTTCTCGGCGTCGTCGATGCGGCCCTGCCAGCGGCCGGGCGCGGTCTCGGTCAGGGTCACCTCGGAGGTCGCGCCCGAGGGGCTCGTCGCGGTCACCGGCGGCACGCCGTCGGCGAGGGTGCGGCGCTCGATCAGGACGGCGCCGTCCTCGCCGGTGCCGCGCAGCACCTCCTCCTCGAGCTCGGGCTCCTTCATCAGCCAGTGAGCGAGGCGGCGGAGCAGCTCGAGCTGCGGGCCGCCGCCCTCGAACCCGCGGCTCCACAGCCAGGCGTGGTCGGACATGAGCACGGCGATGCGGCCCTCGCCCTGGCGGTCGAGGACGAGGAGCGGCTTGCCCTCGGGGCCTTCCATCACCGTCTCGCCGCTCGCGGCGTCGACCTCGACCATGCGGAACCACCGTCCCCAGCCGGGGGTGCCGTCGGGGCTGGGCGGGCGCGGCGCGTGCTCCGCGAGGCCGGCGGTGACCGGGTGGCGGTGGCCGACCTCGGAGACCATCGGCGGGAAGCCCTCCTCGATCACCCGCGCCGTCGGGGCGACGGGCAGGATCTCGCGCAGCGGCGAGCGGTAGAGGCTTTCGGCGCCGGCGAGGTCGTCGCCGCTGGCGACGAGGAGCGCCCCCCCGTCGCGGACGTAGCGGGCGATGTTGTCGAAGTAGTGGTTCGGCAGGATGCCGCGGCGCTTGTAGCGGTCGAAGATGATGAGGTCGAACTCGTCGACCTTCTCCATGAAGAGCTCCTG
>CAZEGY010000370.1:0-3466 GCA_964511815.1 uncultured Rhodovulum sp. | reverse complement strand
CCTCCGCCGTCACCGGCTCCGGGGAACGGCCCGGCCGAAGCGATGCTTCGGCCCGCCGGGCCGACATGCTCGCGGGCGGAGCCCGCTTCGATCGAACGCGGGCTTGCGCGGCGTCCGCCCGAGGAAGCCACCCCGTATCCTCTCTCTCCCCGAGTGTCGTGCGGCTTGGGGCAGCCCCTGCCGGCCACCGGGGACGGCCGCTCAGGCCCTCCCCGTCTCTCCCGGCCGCGCCCGGCGCGACAGCCGGAGGCCGCTGAGAAGCGCGGCGACGAGGGCGAGGCCGGTCGCGATCCCGAGACTGACGGGTTCGGCGCCGTTCGGCGCGAGGTGGAAGACGAGCGCGACGACGGTCGCGCCGATCGTCATGCCGAGCAGGCGCGCGGTCGCGAGCATGCCGCCGGCGGCGCCGGAGCGGGCGCGGGGCGCGGCGGCGAGCATGGTGCGGTTGTTCGGGGCCTGGAAGGTGCCGAAGCCGAAGCCGCAGAGCGCCATCATCAGGACGATCGCCAGCGTCGGCGTCGCCGGCGAAAGCCGCGACAGGAGCGCGAGGCCGGCGGCGACGAGGACCATGCCGAAGGCGCCGAGGGTGCCGGCGGGGATGCGGTCGGAGAGGCGGCCGGCGAGGGGCGCGGCGAGGCCGATCGCCACCGGCCACGGCGTCATCAGGAGGCCGGTCGCCACCTGGTCGCGGCCGAGCGCCTCCTGGAAGTAGAAGGGCAGCGCCACGAAGGTGATCGCGAAGGCGGCGAAGGCCGAGATCGAGGCGACGACCGAGAGCGCGAAGACCGGGGCGCGGAAGAGGTCGATCGGGATGAGCGGCGCCTCGGCGCGGCGGGCGCGGGCGACGAGGAAGACGCCGGCGGCGAGGGCGGCGAGGATGCCGGCGGCTGCGGGCAGCGCGGCGCCGCCGCGGATGACGCTGTCGGCGCCGATGAAGAGGAGGCCGAGCATGGCGGCGCTGACGACGGCGCTCGTCCAGTCGAAGGGGCGAGTCGAGCGGTCGGAGAGCGGCAGGAAGCGGAGCGCGAGCCAGAGGTTCAGGAGCCCGAAGGGCACGTTGACCGCGAAGAGCCACGGCCACGGGCCGACGGCGAGGATGCCGGCAGCGAGCGAGGGCGCGACGGCGGCGGAGATCGAGACGACGAGGCCGTTCAGCCCGATGCCGCGGCCGAGGTGGGCGTAGGGGTAGGTGTAGCGGACGAGGGCGCCGTTCATGCTCATCAGCGCCGCACCGCCGATGCCCTGGACGACGCGGGCGGCGACGAGGGTCGGCAGGCTCTGCGAGAGGGCGCAGAGCAGCGAGCCGAGGGTGAAGAGCGCGATCCCCGTCTGGTAGACCCGGCGGTAGCCGACGCGCTCGCCGAGCGAGGCGAGGGGCAGGAGCAGCGCGACGATGACGAGCTGGTAGGCGTTGATCACCCAGACCGCCGCCGAGGGCGAGGCGCCGAGCTCGCGGGCGATGCTCGGCAGCGCGACGTTGACCACCGTGCCGTCGAGGACCGCCATCGCGATGCCGATCGCGATCGCGAGCATGGCGTAGTAGCGGCGCGGGGTCGGGAGGCCGTCGGCGTGGATCTGGTCGGTCATGGCGTCCTGCGGGTGCCGGGGGGACCATGCGGCTCGCGCCGGCGAGGTCAAGGGCGGGCGGGGCGGTTGACTTCCGGCAGCGATTGAGTTGATATCAACGCATTCCGTCATGGGAGAGGAGACCGCGATGAAGATCGTCACCAGCCTGAGTTTCCAGGGGCAGTGCCGCGAGGCGTTCGAGTTCTATGCCGAGGTGCTCGGCGGCAAGATCACCGCCGCCTTCCCGTATGGCGACGCGCCGCCGGGGATGCCGGTCACCGGGGAGAAGTACAAGGACTGGCTGCTCCACTGCTGGCTCGAGGTCGGCGACCAGGCGCTGATGGGCGCCGACATGGACACCGGCTGGGCGCCGAACGTCGACAAGCCGAAGAACGGCTTCGACGTGACGCTGCACAGCGAGGACATGGCCGAGGCGGAGCGCTGGTTCGCGCGGCTCTCCGAGGGCGGCAAGGCGACGATGCCGTTCGGCGAGACCTTCTGGTCGCCGGGCTTCGGCGCGCTGATCGACAAGTTCGGGGTGCCGTGGATGATCAACGTCATCCCCTCCCCGGACTGGAAGCCGGCGGGCGCCTGAGGGCGCCGTTCGCGCGCCGTTCGCGGGCTTTCCTGGGGCTTGCAAAGGCCGGGCGGCTGGCTTAGGTGCAGCCGTCCGACGGAGAGAGAGCCTATGGCCCGCACCAATCCCCTGCAGTTCATTCAGCAGGTTCGCGCCGAGGTGGCGAAGATCATCTGGCCGACGCGCCGGGAGACCGGGTTGACCACGGTGATGGTGCTGATCATGGCGACGCTGTTCGCGATGTTCTTCTTCCTCGTCGACCTCGCCATCCGCTTCGGGCTCGAGACCGTCCTGCGAATGGCCTCGTGAGCGCCGGTGAGAGAAGGCCTCTTGAACCCGGGCGCCGCCGGGTGTAGGTCCGCGGCTCTCTAAACGACTGCGGCGCGCGTCGATTCGAATGCGCGCCCCTTTGCTTTGTGCGCGGACGAGATCCGCGCCGGGAATATCGCGGGCGCCGGCGTCCGCAGACTGGGGTACGGACGACGATGGCGATGCGCTGGTATTCGGTGAGCGTGCTCTCGAACTTCGAGAAGAAGGTCGCCGAGGCGATCAAGGAAGCCGCGCGCCAGCATCACCTCGAGGAGGAGATCGCCGAGGTCATGGTCCCGACCGAGGACGTGATCGAGATCCGCCGCGGCAAGAAGGTGCAGACCGAGAAGCGCTTCATGCCGGGCTACGTCCTCGTCAAGATGGAGATGTCGGACCGCACCTACCACGTCATCACCTCGATCAACCGGGTGACGGGGTTCCTCGGACCGCAGGGCAAGCCGACGCCGATGCGCGACGAGGAGGTGGCGCGCATCCTCCATCAGGTCGTCGAGGGGCAGGAGCGGCCGCGGTCGATCATCACCTTCCAGACCGGCGAGCAGGTCAACGTCACCGACGGGCCGTTCGAGGGCTTCTCGGGGATGGTCGAGGAGGTCGACCAGTCGAACAGCCGGCTCAAGGTGTCGGTGTCGATCTTCGGCCGGGCGACCCCGGTCGAGCTGGAATTCACCCAGGTCGCCAAGGCGTCCTGACGGTGTAGTGCGAATGGTCCGATGTCCGAGGACATCGGACCGAGTGCGAATGGTCCGATGTCCGAGGACATCGGACCGTCGGTGGGAGGCGAGACCGGCGCGCCGGCCTTTCCGGACCACCCCATGTAGCGCCCGAGGGTCGCGACCCGAGGGCCTGGAGAGGAGGCCGTCATGGCCAAGAAGGTTGCGGGGCAGCTGAAGCTGCAGGTCCCCGCGGGGAAGGCGAACCCCTCCCCGCCCGTCGGTCCGGCGCTCGGTCAGCGCGGCATCAACATCATGGAGTTCTGCAAGGCGTTCAACGCGC
>CAZEGY010000369.1:2103-3478 GCA_964511815.1 uncultured Rhodovulum sp. | reverse complement strand
CCCGTGGTCGTGCCCGTGGTCGTGCCCGTGGTCGTGTTCGTGCCGGTAGAGCGCCAGCGCCCCCTGCGTGCCGACCCCGAAGAGCGCCCGGTACTCCGGCGCCGCCGAGACGACCGTCGGGGTCCCCTCGCAGCAGACGTGGCCGTTGAGGCAGATCACCCGGTCCGACGCCGCCATGACGACGTGCAGGTCGTGGCTCACCATCAGCACCCCGCAGCCGAGCTCGGCGCGGAGCGCCTCGATCAGCCGGTAGAGGCGCGCCTCCCCCGCCTGGTCGAGCCCCTGCGCCGCCTCGTCGAGGACGAGCAGATCCGGCCGCCGGAGCAGCGCCTGCGCCAGCATCGCCCGCTGGAACTGCCCGCCCGACAGCGCCGCGAGCTGCCGCCCGGCGAGCCCCGCCGCCCCGACGTGCCCGAGCGCCGCCGCCCGCTCCGCCGCCCCGGCGCCGGCGAGCGCGAGGAAGCCGTCGACGCTCAGGGGCAGCGTCCGGTCGACGGCGAGCTTCTGCGGCACGTAGCCGATCCGCAGCCCCGGCGCCCGCTCGATCCGCCCGGCGTCCGGCCGCTCGGCCCCGATCAGGAGCCGCAGCAGCGTCGTCTTCCCCGACCCGTTGGGTCCGACGATGGTGACGATCTCGCCGCGGCGCAGCGTCAGGCTGACGTCGGCGAGCACCCGATGCCCACCGAGCGCCACCCCGAGCCCGCTCGCCGCGAGCAGCACGCTCATTCCCGGCCCTCGCCCGCGTCCCGGCACGCCGCGCACAGCCCCTCGGCCTCGACGACGATGCGCTCGACCGCGAACCCCGCCGCCGCCGCCTCCGCTGCCAGCCCCGGCGCCGGCCGCGCCACCGCGGTCTCGGCCACCGTCCGGCAGGCGCGGCAGACGAGAAAGCCCGCGCTGTGGGCGTCGCCGCCGTGGGTGCAGGCGACGAACGCCCCGAGGCGCTCGATGCGGTGGACGAAGCCGTTGGCGACGAGGAAGTCGAGGGCGCGGTAGACGACCGGCGGCTGGCTCCCGAGCCCCGCCGCCGCCAGCCGGTCGAGGAGCTCGTAGGCGGTCATCGCCCTGTGGCTCTCGAGCAGCGTCTCGAGCACGAACGACCGCGCCGGCGTCAGCCGCAGCCGCCGCGCGGCGCACACCGCCGCCGCCGCCGCGAGGGCCTCGCCCCGGCATCGCCCGTGGTCGTGCGGCGCGAAGGCGCGCTGCGGATCGCTTGACGCTGGCATTTGTTACAGGATAACACTTCCGGGCCCGAGAGGAACGGGATAGTAGGCGCGGGCCCCCCTTCCGGCAAGGTCCCGCCGCAACGGAAGGACTGCGACGGATGCGGACACGGATGCTCGGGGCGCTGGCCCTGACGAGCGCGATCACGGGC
>CAZEGY010000369.1:0-2003 GCA_964511815.1 uncultured Rhodovulum sp. | reverse complement strand
CACCTCTGGCTCGCCCCGGACAACGCCGCCGCCGCGGCCGGCGCCGTCGCCGCCGCGCTCGCCGAGCGCGACCCGGAGAACGCCGCCCTCTACGCCGCCAACGCCGCGGCCTTCGCGGGCGAGCTCGACGCCCTCTCGGCGACGATCGCGGCGACCCTCGCCCCGGTGCGCGGCACGCCCTGGCTCGTCTTCCACGACGCCTTCCAGTACTTCGAGGACGCCTTCGACATCCCGGCGTCGGGCAGCGTCGTCCTCCAGGAGGGCGTCGAGCCCGGCGCCGCCCGCGTCGCCGCGCTCCGCGACCGCGTCCGCGACGGCCACGTCGTCTGCGCGTTCGCCGAGCCGCAGTTCGAGCCGCGCCTCCTCCACACCGTCATCGAGGGCACCGCGGTGCGGACCGGCGAGATCGACGACATCGGCGCCACCCTCGCCCCCGGCCCCGAGCTCTACCCCGCCCTCCTCCGCGGCATCGCCGACAATCTCGCCGCCTGCCTCGCCGGCGGCTGACCCCCCTACGTCGGTCGGGGGTGCGGCGCGCGGTTTCGTGTTGACGCGTCCCCGCCAGCCCGTACCTTCTGCCGTCAAGGAGCGTCGCTCCGAACAAGACGGACAGGGAGATTTGAACATGACTCGCATCGGCCTTCTCGCCGCCCTCGCGGCGTCGGTCGCGCTGCCGGCGGCCGCCCAGGAGATCTCCGACGGCAAGGTCAAGATCGGCATCCTCAACGACCAGTCCGGCGTCTACGCCGACTTCGGCGGCAAATGGTCGGTCGAGGCCGCGAAGATGGCCGCCGAGGACTACGGCGGCACCGTCCTCGGCGCCCCGATCGAGATCATCAGCGCCGACCACCAGAACAAGCCCGACATCGCCTCGAACATCGCCCGCGAGTGGTACGACACCGAGCAGGTCGATTCGATCATGGAGCTCACCACCTCCTCGGTCGCCCTCGCCGTGCAGGGGCTGTCGGTCGAGAAGAAGAAGATCGACATCGTCGTCGGCGCCGCCACCACCGAGCTCACCGGCCCCCAGTGCTCGCCCTACGGCTTCCACTGGGCCTACGACACCCACGCGCTGGCGGTCGGCACCGGCGGCGCGCTGGTCAAGGCCGGCGGCGACACCTGGTTCTTCCTGACCGCCGACTACGCCTTCGGCTACTCCCTCGAGGAGCAGACGAGCGAGTTCGTCAAGTCCGCCGGCGGCGAGGTCGTCGGCGCCGTCCGCCACCCGCTCGCCACCACCGACTTCTCCTCCTTCCTCCTCCAGGCCCAGTCCTCGGGGGCGAAGATCATCGGCCTCGCCAACGCCGGCCTCGACACCGCGAACGCCATCAAGGGCGCCTCCGAGTTCGGCATCGTCGCCGGCGGCCAGAAGCTCGCCGCCCTGCTCTTCACCCTCGCCGAGGTCCACGGCCTCGGCCTCGAGGCGGCGCAGGGCCTGTCCCTGACCGAATCGTTCTACTGGGACCGCGACGACGAGAGCCGCGAGTTCGGCCAGCGCTACATGGAGCGCACCGGCCGCATGCCCAACATGACCCACGCCGGCACCTACTCGGCGGTGACCCAGTACCTGAAGGCGATCGAGGCCGCCGGCACCGACGAGACCGAGGCGGTGGCGGCGAAGCTCCACGAGATGCCGGTCGAGGACGCCTTCTCCCGCGGCGGCACCGTCGGCCCCAACGGGCGGATGTTCACCGACGTCTACCTGATGGAGGTGAAGTCGCCGGACGAGAGCCAGGGCGACTGGGACTACTACAACGTCCTCGCCACCGTCCCGGCCAAGGAGGCCTTCATCGACCCCGCCAAGAGCGGCTGCCCCCTCGTCCAGTGACGAGTTCCGCGCCCGCGCGCACACCCCGGCCCCGGCGCGGCGACGCGCCGGTGCTGTCCGCCCGCGGCCTCCGCAAGGAGTTCGCGGGCTTCGTCGCGGTCAAGAACGTCGACATCGACGTCCACGACGGCCAGATCAAGGCGCTGATCGGCCCGAACGGCGCCGGCAAGTCCAC
>CAZEGY010000368.1:0-3479 GCA_964511815.1 uncultured Rhodovulum sp. | reverse complement strand
GTAGTTTCAATCTGTTAGGCAGCTGCGCACGCGTGCGCAGCGGCGTGCGATCGGCCCCGGTCCGCGTTTCGCGGAGGTCTTTCCGGGCCGGAGCTTCGCGGCGCGCGCGCCGGCCGCTCCGGAGGGCCGTCGCGCGGGCTGGACAGCACCGCGGTTTCGCGCGAACCATGCGCGGGCGGCGGGGCCAGTCCGCGAGCGGAGGGTGAGATGGCGGTGACGGTCAACGAGGCTTCGGCGGTCCTCCGCGCGGCGGTCCGCGACACCATCCGCCAGCGGGCGCTGCTCTTTCTCGCGCAGAGTGCGGTGATGGTCGCCGCCGGCGTCCTCGCGCTGATCTTCCCCGCCTTCGCCAGCGCCGGCGTCCTCGCGCTCCTCGGCTGGCTCCTCGTCATCAGTGGCGTCGTCCAGGTGATCTCGCTCTGGGGCGCGACGCAGGTGCCCTACTTCTGGCTCCAGCTCGTCACCCTCGCGCTCGAGATCCTCGTCGGCTACCTGCTCATCACCCGCCCCGAGGCCGGGCTCGTCGCCGTCACCTTCCTGATGCTCGTCCTCTTCCTGATCAGCGGCATCGCCCGCGTCGTCTTCGCGCTGATGATCCGCCCGATGGAGGACTGGGTCTGGGTGCTCGCCAGCGGCTTCGTCGCCATCGCCTGTGCCGGCATCCTCTTCGCCAGCCTGCCCGAGGCGGCGACGTGGCTGCTCGGCGTGCTGCTCGGGATCGAGCTCATCGCCATCGGCGGCGCCCAGGGCCTGCTCGCCTGGCGGGTCCGCAAGGCGGTCTGAGCGGATCGGGCCGGGCTCCCGGCCGTCGAGCCGGACTGCCGAAGAAGGATTGAGAAATGCGCAAGCTCGCCTGCGGACTGCTGATGATCGTCGCCGGGTGCGCGACGCCCGGGCCGACCCCGGCCGGTCTCGCCACCGTCCGCGCCGCTCCGACGACCGCCGCCGACACGCCCCTCGCCCGCGGCGAGGCGCGCCTCGTCGTCCGCACCGTTTCGGCCGCGGCCCCCGCGGAGGAGATCGCCGGCGCGTCCTGCCGCGCGGAGTCCCGGTACTTCGTCGCGACCTTCGCCAGCCCGGCGGTGGTGCTCTTCCCCGACTACGGCGCCAGCGCGCCGCCGGTCAGCGTCACCTGCCGCGCCGGCGCGCGCTCGGGAACGGCGGTGTCGGCGCCCGAGGCGGTGTGGGCGCGCGGGGCGGGCGGCTGGCCCGCCGTCGGCATCTCGGTCGGCACCGGCAACGTCAGCGGCGTCGGCGTCGGGCTCGGCTGGTACGGCGGCGGGGCCGGGGTCGCGGCCGGCGAGCCGGTCGTGCGCTATCCCGACGTCAGCGTCCCGCTCCGGTAGCGCCTCACCCGGCGCTGCACGAATAGAAGCGCGTCACCCGCGTCTTGATGCAGCGGCCGTGGCGGTCCCACGCCCGGCAGGTCTCCTGCCAGCCGGCGTAGGACTCTGCTCCGGCATACCCCCACGTGCGGCAGCGGCGGTCCGCCGCGGCCTGCGCCACCCGCCAGTCCGCGTCGACCGGGTTCCAGATCGTGCCCGCCGAGGACATCGTCACGATCCCGTCGGCGCGGCTCTCCCCCGCCGCGACCGGTCGCACGCCTTCGGGGCGCGGGGCCGCGCAGGCGGCGAGGACGAGAAGGAGCGCGAGGGCGAGGCGCATCGTGCGGCGGGTCCGGTTCCGGTTGGCACCGGCTTGAGGATTCCGCGCGCGCGGCGTCGGGTCAATCCACAGGGTTGCCCGGCGGTTAACGGCCATCGCCGCGGCTTCCGGGGCTTGCGTCACGGACGCGGGAGGCGCTTGATCGTCGCCGACATCAAGGAGGGCCGAGGATGCGTGGGATAGGGTTCGCGGCGCTGGCGTTGGCGCTCGCCGGGTGCGGCGGCGGCGCCTACGACTGGCGGGCGGTGTCGGGCGGCGGCGCCGACCTGCCGCAGGTGGCGATGGCGCCGCACGAGGCGATGGCGATCCCGCCCGGACGGGGCGCCCGCGAGGGCCTCGCGCTCCGCACCTTCGTCGCGAGCGGCGACGGCTGGACCGAGGTGACCGGCGCCACCTGCACCGTCGCCGCCGCGCCGTACTTCCACACCCGGGTGGTGACTCCGGTGCGCATCGTCCTCCCCGACCTCGGTCCCGACGCCCCGGCGCTGCGTGCCGACTGCGAGACGCCGACGCTGTGGGGCTCGGACACCGTCGCCCCGGCCTACGGCTGGCCGGCGGAGGGCCGGCCCCAGCCGGCAGAGCGCGCCTGGTGGGGCGGCGGCTGGTGGTGGGGCTACGAGAAGACCGGTCCGCTCGCCTATCCCGACCTCGCCGTCGGGCTGGTTCCGCGCCCTGCGGGAACCATGCGATGAAAAACCCGTGGATGAGCCTCTGGCTCAGCGCCGCCAACCGCAGCGCCGCGACCGCCCGCGGTCACTGGCTCGCCGAGGCGCAGCGCCAGCAGAAGGCGTGGGCGAAGGCGGCCGAAAAGGCGCTGGTGAGCGGAAAGCCGCCGACAGGGGCGCCGTTCCGGCGGCGTCGCAAGCCCGGCGATTGACGGGATTCCGGGCGCATGGGCAAGAGGGGGCGACCCGACGCCGCCACGGAGCCAGCCCCGGATGCCCGTTCGCCTCTTCGCCGCCGCCCTCCTCGCCCTGGCGCTCGCCGGCTGCGCGGCCAACGGACCCGACCGCGGCGCCGCGGCCGGCAGCCGATCGACGGCCGACGTCGGCCTCTACCCGAACGAGACCCCCGAGCTCCGGGCGCTGATCGGCACCTACGCGAGCGCCTACGACGTGCCCGAGGACCTCGTGCAGCGCGTGGTGATCCGCGAGAGCCGCCACAACCCGGCCGCGCGCAACGGACCCTACTACGGGCTCATGCAGATCCTGCCGGCGACGGCGCGGACGATGGGCTACGAGGGCAGCCCGGCGGGCCTCCTCGATGCCGAGACCAACCTCCGCTACGGGGTGAAGTACCTGCGCGGCGCCTGGCTCGTCGCCGACGGCGACCGCGACGCCGCGGTCGGCTGGTATGCGCGCGGCTACTACTACGAGGCCAAGCGCAAGGGCCTCCTCCGGGCGACGGGCCTGCGATGACCGCCGCCCGCGCCGCGCTCGCCGTTGCCGCGCTCGTCCTCGCCGGGGGCGCGGTGCGGGCCGACCCGACGCTCGAGTGCGGGCTCAAGGGGGAGACGCAGGTCGAGATCGGCGACTGCCTCGCGGCGACGGAGGCCGCGGTCGACGCGGCGCTGGCGCAGGCGCTCGGCTTCGCGGCCGACGCGGCGCGCGGGCTCGACGACACCACCGGCCGCCCGGCCGCCCTTCCCGCGCTCGAGGCCGGGCAGGCGGCGTGGTCGGCCTACCGCGACGCCCATTGCGCCTACGTCGGGGCGACCTGGGGCGGTGGCTCGGGGGCAGGCGCGGCCGTCCACGCCTGCCGGATCGACCTCGGCCGGGCGCGGACCGACGCGCTCATGCGCTTCGCCGGCTAGA
>CAZEGY010000367.1:0-3488 GCA_964511815.1 uncultured Rhodovulum sp. | reverse complement strand
GCGCGCACCACCCGGCCGCCGAAGGCCTGGCCGATCGCCTGGTGGCCGAGGCAGACGCCGAGGAGCGGCGTGCCGGTCTCGGCGGCGGCGAGGGTGAGGGCGAGGCAGATGCCGGCCTCGTCGGGGGTGCAGGGGCCGGGCGAGAGGAGGATGGCGGAGGGGTTGAGCGCCATCGCGCCCTGCACGTCGATCTCGTCGTTGCGGACGACGCGGGTCTCGGCGCCGAGTTCTCCGAGATAGTGGAAGAGGTTGTAGGTGAAGCTGTCGTAATTGTCGATCAACAGCAGCATCTTCCGGGGCCTTTCCAATGGCTTTCGGCTGGCGCCGCGCGGCCACCGCGCTATACATGGCCCCGGCGCCGGGACGGGGTCAAGGGGATGCGGCCCGGGCTCGCCCGGGTCCGGGCGGAAAGCGGAGAGGTGATGCAGCGCGGCACGCACGGCTTCTGGCGCGGGATCCTCGCGGGGATCGTCGTGGCGATCGCGGCGGCGCTGCTGCTCGCCTGGGTCTACCCGCCGCTGCGGGCGCCCGAGGTCGACAACGGGATGCAGGTGCCGCCGGCGCCGCCCGGCGTTCCGGGCGGTGCCGCGGAGGCGATCCCGACGCCGGCGACCGACGCCCCGGCGGGGTTCGGCGCGCTGCCGCCGCCGGTGCCGGAGACGCCGCGGATCGTCGGCGCCCCGGCCTCCGAGGCCGCGCCCACCCCCGCGGACTGACCGACACGCAACAATATTTCAAAGCCGCTTGCCTTGACGTGGGATCGGGATCCATAGTCGCGCCCTGAGCGATCATTCCCGGGCTCATGTCCGTCCCGGCCCAAGACGACCGAGGCAGCTCACGGCTCGCCGACAAACGCTCGACTCACCACGTCGCTGGCTTTGGCCGGGCAGCGCGCCCGGCGGCGGCGTCTCTAGGAATGCCGGCTCGGAGAAGCCGGTGTGGAAGGGGGAAGTCATGGTGAATACAGCGGCGCCCCGGCGCCATGCTCTCGATCACTGGCTCGTCTGGGCGGCACTGTCGGTCGTCGCGGCGGTCGGCCTCGCGCAGGTCTCGCTCGCCCGCGGCGAGCACGTGAACGCGCTGTGGATCGTCGTCTCGTCGGTGTCGATCTATCTGATCGCCTACCGCTACTACAGCCTCTACATCGCCCGCCGGGTGATGCGGCTCGACGACAGCCGCCCGACGCCGGCGCACCGCTTCAACGACGGCCTCGACTACGTTCCGACCAACAGGTACGTGCTCTTCGGCCACCACTTCGCGGCGATCGCCGGGGCCGGGCCGCTGGTCGGGCCGGTCCTCGCGGCGCAGATGGGCTACCTGCCCGGGATGCTGTGGATCCTCGCCGGCGTGGTGATCGCCGGGGCGGTGCAGGACTTCATGGTGCTCTTCGTCTCGATGCGCCGCGACGGGCGCTCGCTGGGCGACCTGGTGCGCTCGGAGCTCGGGCCGCTGCCGGGGATCATCGCGCTGATCGGCACCTTCCTCATCATGATCATCATCCTCGCGGTCCTCGCCCTCATCGTGGTGAAGGCGCTGGCCGAAAGCCCCTGGGGCATGTTCACCGTGGCGATGACAATTCCGATCGCCATCGCGATGGGCGTCTACATGCGCTACATCCGACCGGGCGCCGTGGGCGAAGCCTCGATCGCCGGCTTCGTCGCGCTGATGGCCGCGATCATCTTCGGCGCGGACGTGGCGGCGAGCCCGACGTGGTCGGCGGTCTTCACCTTCACCCCGGTGCAGCTCTGCTGGCTCTTGATCGGCTACGGCTTCGTCGCCTCGACGCTGCCGGTCTGGCTGCTGCTCGCGCCGCGGGACTATCTCTCGACCTTCCTCAAGATCGGCGCGATCGTCGGGCTGGCGCTCGGGATCCTGCTGGTCGCCCCGGACCTGAAGATGCCGGCGGTCACCCGCTTCATCGACGGGACCGGCCCGGTGTGGTCGGGCAACCTCTTCCCGTTCCTCTTCATCACCATCGCCTGCGGGGCGGTGTCGGGCTTTCACGCCCTCATCTCGTCGGGCACCACGCCGAAGCTCATCGACAACGAGCGCGACGCCCGCTTCATCGGCTACGGCGGGATGCTGATGGAGAGCTTCGTCGCGATGATGGCGCTGGTTTCGGCCTCGATCATCGATCCCGGCGTCTACTTCGTGATGAACAGCCCGGCGGCGGCGATCGGCACCACTGCGGAAAGCGCCGCCGCCCAGGTCACCGAGTGGGGCTTCGCGATCACGCCCGAGACCATCCACCAGACCGCGGCCGACGTCGGCGAGACCTCGATCATCTCGCGCGCGGGCGGCGCCCCGACGCTCGCGGTCGGCATGGCGCACATCTTCTCGAACCTGATCGGCGGCAAGGCGATGATGGCCTTCTGGTATCATTTCGCCATCCTGTTCGAGGCGCTGTTCATCCTGACCGCCGTCGATGCCGGCACGCGCGCGGGCAGGTTCATGTTGCAGGACCTGCTCGGGGTGTTCGTGCCGGCGATGCGCAAGACCTCGTCGCTCGGGGGCAACATCATCGCCACGGGCCTCTGCGTCGCGGCCTGGGGCTTCTTCCTCTACCAGGGGGTCACCGACCCGCTCGGCGGGGTCAACACGCTCTGGCCGCTCTTCGGCATCGCCAACCAGATGCTGGCGGCGATCGCGCTGATGCTGTGCACGGTCGTGCTCTTCAAGATGAAGCGCGAACGCTATGCCTTCGTGACGATGGTCCCGTCGGTGCTCCTCGTCGTGGTCACGCTGACCGCGGGCCTGCAGAAGGTCTTCTCCAGCGTGCCGGCGGTGGGCTTCCTCGCGCACGCGGACGTCTTCCGCCAGGCGGCGGCGGCGGGCGAGGTGCTGGCGCCGGCCAAGGATCTCGACCAGATGCGGCAGATCATCTTCAACGACATGGTCGACGCCACCATGGCGTTCGTCTTCGTCGCCCTCGTCATCAGCATGATCTACTTCAGCATCCGCGCCTGCCTCGACGCCTATCGCGCCAGCGGCTGGACGGCGCGGGAGCTGCCCGAGGACATGAACGGCCCCGGCGCCGTGCCGGCGGAGTGAGGACGATGAAAGCGACAGGCACGACGAGGGAGGCGTTCGCCGTCTGCGGCAGGCGCCTGCGCGAGGGCGCCCGGCTGATGATCGGCGTCCCGGACTACGACACCTACGTCGCGCACATGCGCGCCGCGCACCCGGACCGGCCGGTGATGAGCTATGCCGAGTTCTTCCGCGAGCGGCAGTCGGCGCGCTACGGCGAGGGCTCGACCCGCGGCTTCCGCTGCTGCTGAGACGACGCGCGGGAGGCCGGCCGGGCGGCCGGCCTCCCGGGGCGGCGGAAGCGGGCGGGGGGCGACCCCGGTCAGTTGCCGTCGCGGGCGCCGACGAAGAGGGCGGCCTCGCGGGCGGCCTGGACGAGGGCCTTCGACTTGTTGACGCTCTCCTGGAACTCGGCCTCGGGGTCGCTGTCGTAGACGACGCCGCCGCCGGCCTGGATGTAG
>CAZEGY010000366.1:0-3518 GCA_964511815.1 uncultured Rhodovulum sp. | reverse complement strand
CGGATTTCGACCGTCGGCGAAATCCGGTCGCGTCCGCCCCCGGCGGGCGGACGCGGGCGGAGCCCACTTCGATCGGACGAAGGCCGTGCGAGACGTCCGCCCGCGGAAACCACCCGTATCCTCTCTCTCTGAGCCATTGGGAAACCGCGATTTCCGGGCCGCGCGCGTCCGCGGGGCGCCGTCACACCACCGACCCCGGCGAGGTGACGACCGCGCCGAGGTCGACCGACGACTCGCGCCCGAGCTTGTCGCGGTGGCCGGCGAGGAAGCGGTCCATCGCGGTGCGGCCGGCGTCGCGGAGCTGGAGGAGCAGCGTCCGGCTGATCGCCATCTTGGTGACGAGGCCGAGCTGGTTCATCAGCGGGTCGTCGCTGACCGAATGGACGAAGTTCCGCTTCATCCGGCCCTCGGCGATGGTGCCGTCGTCGATCAGGCGGTTGACGAACTCGATGCCGCGAAGCTCGCGCAGGAGCGAAGCGTTGAAGGTGATCTCGTTGATCCGGCTGACGATCTCGCTCGTCGTCCGCGGCAGCTCCTCGCGATAGAGCGGGTTGATGTGGACGATGAGGATGTCCCCGGACTTCGTGTGGTAGTGCAGCGGATAGAGCGCGGGGTTGCCCATGTAGCCGCCGTCCCAGTAGGCCTCGCGGCGGCCGGTCTTCGGGTCGTCGATCTCGATCGCCTGGTAGAGCGTCGGCAGGCAGGCCGAGGCGAGGATCGCGTCGGTGGTGATCTCGCTCCCCTGGAAGATGCGCGGCCGCCCGTCGCGGACGTTCGTGGCCGAAACGAAGAGCTTGGGGCCGCGGCTCGAGGCGGCGCATCCGGTGTCGACCATCTCCTCGACGATGCCGCGGAGCGGGTGGAAGTTGGTCGGATTGAACTGGTAGGGCGAGAGCACGCGCGTCACCGCCTCGCCGGCGACGACCGCGGGGCTGAACTCGAGCAGGCGCGAGGTCAGGGCGGGCGACGGCCAGACGTGACGCAGCCAGTCGAGGGCGGCCTCGCCGATCACCCCGTCGAGGCCCGCGACCCGCAGCCAGAAGCGCTCGAGCCACGCCCGCGCGCCGTCGCGGCCGTCCTCGACCCAGCCGTGCTTGAGCGCGATGGCGTTCATCGCCCCGGCGGAGGTGGCGGTGATTCCCTCGATGCCGATGCCGGCGTCCTCGAGCAGGCGGTCGAGCGCGCCCCAGGTGAAGGCGCCGTGGGCGCCGCCGCCCTGCAACGCGAGATTGATCACGGGGCTCATGCGACGGCGCCATCCTCGTTTCGGGGTCCGGGTGGGGTCGGCGCGGGGGTCGGCGCCGGCCCGCGGACCGTGGATGCGGACCATACATATTGCGTCTGCGAAGGAGCAAGTCGCCGGCGGACGGGCGGGCAAAAAAAGACGCCCTCGCGAGGAGGGCGTCAAGTCGTTGAGGCAGGTTTCATACAGGCAAGAAACCTATCGAGCAGTGGAACCCTTATACGAAATCAATGCCCTATCGCCAAGCCAAAAATCCGCGTGCGACCGGTCCGGCAGGTGGTTTAGGGTCGGTATGGTAAATCGCTCTCGTGGATGTGACCGATATGACACGCCTGTTTCGGGCCGCGACCCTCGCCCTCGCGGCCGCGGCGCTGGGGGCGGCCGCCGCAACCGCCGAGCCGCGCGAAGGCATAGCTATGTACGGGGAGCCGGCGCTTCCACCGGATTTTGTGTCGCTGCCCTACGCCGACCCCGACGCGCCGAAGGGCGGCACGATCGTCTTCGGCGAATTGGGCGGCTTCGACTCCCTCAACCCCTACATCTTGAAGGGCCGCGCGCCCGCCGGGATCCAGACCCACGTCTTCGAGACGCTGATGGCGCGCAACTGGGACGAGCCCTTCGGACTTTACGGTCTGCTCGCCGAAACCGTCGAAACCGGCCCGAATCGCGAGTGGGTCGAGTTCGTCCTGAGACCGGAGGCGAAGTTCTCGGACGGCAGCCCGGTCACCGTCGAGGACGTGATCTGGTCGATGGAGACCCTGGCGGAGGAGGGCCTGCCAAGATACCAGAATGCCTGGCAAAAGATCGCGAAGGTCGAGCGGACCGGGGAACGCTCGGTGCGGTTCGCCTTCTCGGAGCCCGACGCGGAGCTGCCGCTCATCGTCGGGCTCCGCCCGATCCTCAAGAAGGCCGACTGGGACGGGGTCGATTTCGCCGAGAGCAGCCTGCGGGTGCCGACGGGATCGGGGCCGTACACCGTCGGGACGTTCGAGCCGGGCCGGTACATCGTCTTCGACCGCGATCCCGACTACTGGGGCCGGGATCTGCCGATCAACCGGGGGGTCAACAACTTCGACCGGGTCCGCTACGAGTACTTCGTCGACGCCGGCGTGTTCTTCCAGGCGTTCACCGGCGGGGCGCTCTCGGTCTACCGCGAGTCGAACCCGAGCCGGTGGAAGGGCTCCTACGACTTCCCGGCGGTCGCCTCGGGCAAGATCGTCAAGGAGGAGGTCGTCCACGGTCGGCCCTCGGGGATGGAGGGATTCGTCTTCAACACCCGCCGCCCGATCTTCGCCGACTGGCGGGTCCGCGACGCGCTCCTCCACGCCTTCAACTACGAGTTCGTCAACCGGACGCTGAACGCCGACGCCTTCCCGCGGCGGGCGAGCTACTTCGCGAACTCCGAGCTCGGGATGGGCGACGGGCCGGCGGCGGGGCGGGTCGCGGAGCTCCTCGCGCCCTACGCCGGCGAGCTCGTTCCGGGCGCGCTCGACCCCTACGCGCTGCCGGTCGCGGACGGATCGCCGAGGAATCGGAAGAACATGCGAATCGCGGCGCAGCGGCTGGAGGAGGCGGGGTGGGCGGTCGAGGGCCGGTCGCTGCGCAACGCGAAGGGCGAGCCCTTCACCTTCAGCATCCTCCTCCAGCAGGGGCAGAACGAGGCGGTGACCAACATCTTCGTCGACGCGCTGCGCCAGCTCGGCATCGAGGCGCGGGTCGAGCTCGTCGACGCGGCCCAGTACACCGCGCGCAGGAGCGACTACGACTACGACATGATCGTCAACCTGTGGAACCTGTCGCTCTCGCCCGGGAACGAGCAGACCCTCTACTGGGGGAGCGGCGGGGCGACGGCGCCGGGGACGCGCAACTACATGGGCGTCGCGAGCCCGGCGGTCGACGCGATGATCGCCGACATGCTGGCGACGCGCGACCACGACGAGTTCGTGGCGGCGGTGCAGGCGCTCGACCGGGTGCTGACGACCGGGCGCTACGTGATCCCCTTCGGCTTCCCTGACCGGGCCTTCGTCGCCCACGACGCGGCGCTCGCCCATCCCGGGCACGTGCCGGTCTATGGCGACTGGATCGGCTGGCTGCCCGAGGTCTGGTGGCGGAGGCCGTGAGGGCGGGGTGAGGGCGGGGTGCCCGAGTCTGCCCGCCGGAGCGCCAGCGGATGGTTCGGGAGCCTCCGGCGGGAGTATTTTCCGCCAAGAAGAACGGGAGGTCATACCAGCGGGCGCTGGCGGTGACTCTTGAAGGGGATTCCCATTCGAGCGTC
>CAZEGY010000365.1:0-3540 GCA_964511815.1 uncultured Rhodovulum sp. | reverse complement strand
CCGTCTCGCGCGCGAGACGGCACGGTTTCCGGGCGCATCGGCGCCCCTTCGCCGGGGTCGCTCAGGCCCCGAGCGCGTCCTCGATGCGGGCGAGCGCCCAGTCGATCTCGTGCCGCTCGATGACCAGGGGCGGCGAGAGGCGGATGGTCTGGCCGTGGGTCTCCTTGGCGAGGATGCCGCGATCGCGGAGCGCCTCGACCACCGGCCGCGCCGGCCCGGCCTCCTCGTGGAGCTCGACGGCGAGCATCAGGCCGCGGCCGCGGACCTCGCGGATGCGGTTCGAGCGGATGGCGTCGAGGCCGGCCTTGAAGTGGGCGCCGAGCTCGGCCGACCGCGCGATCAGCCCCTCCTCGGTCAGGACGCGCAAGGAGGCGCGGGCGACGGCGCAGGCCAGCGGGTTGCCGCCGAAGGTCGATCCGTGCTGCCCGGGCTTGAGGACGCCGAGGACGTCGGTGTTCGAGAGCACCGCCGACACCGGGTAGAAGCCGCCGCCGAGCGCCTTGCCGATCAGGGTCACGTCGGCCTCGATGCCCTCGTGCTCCTCGGCGAGGAACGTGCCGGTGCGGCCGAGGCCGGTCTGGATCTCGTCGAGGACGAGGGTGACGCCGTGGGCGGTGCAGAGCTCGCGGACGCGGGCGAAGTAGCCGGCCGGCGGGACGATGACCCCGGCCTCGCCCTGGATCGGCTCGACGAGGAAGGCGACGGTCTCCGGGGTGATCGCCGCCTCGAGCGCGTCGGCGTCGCCGAAGGGGACGATGCGGAAGCCCGGGGTGAACGGGCCGAAGTCGTCGCGGGCGTCGGCGTCGGTCGAGAACGAGACGATCGAGAGGGTGCGGCCGTGGAAGTTGTTGGCGCAGACGATGATCTCGGCGCGATCCTCGGGCACGCCCTTGACCTCGTAGCCCCACTTGCGGACCGCCTTGATCGCGGTCTCGACCGCCTCGGCGCCCGAGTTCATCGGCAGCACCTTGTGGGAGTTGGTCAGCGTCGCGAGCTCCTCGTAGAGGAGCCCGAGCTGGTCGTTGCGGAAGGCGCGCGAGGTCAGGGTGAGCCGCCCGGCCTGCTCGACCATCGCGGCGAGGATCTTCGGGTGGCAATGGCCCTGGTTCACCGCCGAGTAGGCCGCGAGGCAGTCGAGGTAGCGGTTGCCCTCGATGTCGGTGACCCAGGAGCCCTTGCCCTCGGTCAGCACCACGTCGAGGGGCTTGTAGTTCGCCGCGCCGAGGCGGGTCTCGAGGTCGATCAGTCCGGCGGTGTCGAGCATGGGGGTCTCCATCATCAGGCGGCGGCGATGGCGCCGTGCTGGCGGTCGAGGACGGTGCGGCCGAAGAGGCTCGCCACGAGCTCGGTCGTGGTGATCGCCGTGCGGCCGCGCTCGTCGAGGAAGGGATTGAGCTCGACCACGTCGACCGAGCCGACGATCCCTGCGTCGCAGAGCGTCTCCATCACCAGGTGCGCCTCGCGGTAGGTGGCGCCGCCCGGCACGACGGTCCCCGAGGCCGGGGCGACGGCGGGGTCGAGGAAGTCGACGTCGAGGCTGACGTGGAGGTGGACGCCGCGCGCCCGCCAGCGGGCGATGCGCTCGGCGAGGAGCCCCGAGACGCCGCGCTCGTCGATCTGGCGCATGTCGACGGTGTCGACGCCGTCGGCCTGCAACCGGCGCTTCTCGGCCGGGTCGATCGAGCGGGCGCCGAAGACGTGCAGGTTCGACGGCGGGACGGGGTGGAATGGCCGGCTGCCGAGGAGCGGCCGCAGGCTCGCCTCCCCGGCGAGGAAGGCGAGGACCATGCCGTGCATGTTGCCCGACGGGCTCGACTCGGGGGTGTTGTAGTCGGCGTGGGCGTCGAGCCAGAGCACCACGAGCTCGCGCCCGCGCTCGGCGCAGTGGCGGGCGACGCCCGAGATCGTGCCCATCGAGATGGCGTGGTCGCCGCCGAGAAAGAGCGGCACACGGCCCCCTCCGCACATGCCGTAGGCGTGGTCGTGGAGCGTCCGCGTCCAGCCGGCGATGGCGCCGAGGTGGTTGCAGCGCGCCGCGTCCCCGGCCGCCATCGCGACGCTGACCGCCTCGATGTCGTGCAGCGTGCCGCGGTCGTCGACGCGGTGGCCGAGGTCGGCGAGCGCGCGCAGGAGGCCCGCCGTCCTGAGGGCATGCGGCCCCATCAGCGTGCCGCGCGCCGGCCCGCCGAGCTCGAGGCTCGCGCCGAGGATCGGGATGTCGTGGCGCACGTCGCCAGGGGCGGCGGAGGTCGTCTCGCGGGGCATGTCGGGGGCCTTGGCGGTGTCGAGCACGGGCGCTCCATTTCCGGTTGGTAGGGGGTTGCCATCAACCTAGTCCGCGGCGCGCTTAACGAAAAGCTAGCATTGTGCTCGATCTGCTGCCATGTTTGCGCAGAACGGCAGGAATGGCTGGCGCATCGTGAACGGCCTCGACGATACCGACCGGCGGCTGATCGCGCTCCTGCGCGAGAACGGCCGCCTGCCGAGCGCCACGCTCGCCCGCCAGCTCGGGGTCTCGCGCGGCACGGTGCAGAACCGCATCGACCGGCTCGTCGACGCCGGGGTCCTCCTCGGCTTCACCGTCCGCCTCGCCGCCGAGGCCGAGGCCGCGGTCCGCGCCATCATGGCGATCGAGGTGCACTCGGCCGACGTCCGCGCCGTCGTCGCCGCGCTGCGCCGGATGCCCGAGGTCGGCCGCGTCTGGTCGACGAACGGGCGCTGGGACCTCGTCGCCGAGATCAACACCGCCGACCTCGCCGCCCTCGACGCGACCCTGACCGCGATCCGCGCGCTGAAGGCGGTGTCGAACTCGGAGACGAGCATCCTGCTCTCGGCGCTGAAGTAGTCCCGCGCACGCGCAAGAACGCCCTTCCCGAAGGGCCGGTGCGGCGCTACCACAGGAGGCAGAGAGCGCGCGGGCAAGGAGAAGTCGCCGATGGAGATCGTTTCGACCGCCGTCTACGTCGGCCCGAACGTCTACGCCAGGCTCCCGCTCATCCGCTTCACCGTCGACCTCCACCGCCGTGCCGGCACGCCGGTGTCGGAGTACCGCGACCGCCTCGCGCCGCTCTTCGAGCTGCTTCCCGGGCTCCTGACCGCGACCACCGAGCAGGGCGAGCCCTTCGCCGGGCGGCTCGGGGAGGCCGACTGCCACCTCGGCGAGCTGATGGCGCAGGTCGCGATCGCGCTCCAGAACCACGCCGGCGCGCCGGCCGACATGGCGATGGTCCGGCCGGGGCCGCAGGAGGAGGAGGTCCAGGTCCTCTTCGGCTACGAATCCGAGGAGGTCGGGCTCGAGGCCGGCGAGGTCGCCCGCGCCATCCTGCTCGAGCTGATCGCCCCCCGCGAGGACGAGCCCTTCGACATCGCCGAGGCGATCGCCGACTTCGACCACTTCGCCGGCCGCCGCTCCCTCGGCCCCTCGGCGCTGGCGCTCGTCAAGGCCGCCGAGGCCCGCGACATCCCGTGGGTGCGCCTCAACGACGCGAGCCTGATCCAGGTCGGCCAGGGCAAGTACCAGAAGCGCATCGAGGCGGCGCT
>CAZEGY010000364.1:0-3546 GCA_964511815.1 uncultured Rhodovulum sp. | reverse complement strand
GGTTTGGCCGGGTGGATGGCGTCCCAGATGTCGAGCGGGGTCGGGGACGGGTGCCAGTTCTGTCGTCGGAGGCGGTCGAAACCGATGCTTCCTGGTCGGCAGGGCGCGGCGGCCGAGGAGGCGCGCGGCCGTGGCGCCGGCCCAGGCGATGGCGAGGACGAGGATGGCGACGAGGAGACCGAGCTTGCGCGGGTCGGTGAGGCGGGTGTCCTCGAGGTTGAGGCCAGCCGGGTCTTGGCGCCGGCGAAGAAGCACGCGATGGCCCAACGTTTGCGGTAGGCGGCGAGCGCGCGCCGGTCCGGGCGGTTGGTGGCGACGATGATCGGCTCGCGCCCGGTGGGCCGCCCGACCTTCCAGTTCGTCCGGTCGAGCACCAGCGTCGGCGGCCCGTCGAGCCCGAGGAGCCCCGCCGCCACCGGCGCGGCCGGGAGACGGTGCCGCGTGCGATGCCGCCGACGCGCGCCGGGCACGGGCCGGTGCGGCCCGCGCCCGGCCGCCACCGGCACGGGGGTTCTTTCAGCGCGGAACCCGGGCGTCCGGCGCCATGAGTTCCACGGCATAGGGCCCGTGAACGCAGGCCCGCACCACCTCTCCGGGCTTGAAGTTCGCCTGGAACCAGTCGGCGATCGCGCCATTCCCGCCGAGGAAGCGAACGGATCCGTTGGCGTTGGCGCGACGATCGATGCGCGTGGCGACCGACGGTGTGCCGTCGGAGAACTGGACGACCAGCGTCCGTCCCTCCTCGCCGAGCAAGGCGCTCGCCTTCACGCCGGGGTTGACGACGCCTTTCTCGTAGTAGGTGGGTCCGAGGGTGATCGCGAATTCGCCGGTCTCGGGCAGCGTCGGTCCGAGCGCTGCCGCGCCCTCCTGCTCGGCTTCCGTCTGCGCGGTTTCGGTCATCGCCTTGCCCTTGCCGCCGCCGTTCCACGGCGGATCGAACCGGCGGATGAGGGCGTCCTCGACACCGGCCGCGAGGTTTATCTCGAAACCGGCGAACTGCAACTCCGTGATGGGGACCAAGGCGAGGACGTCGATGGTCTCGCCGCGTGCCAACGCGTCCCTGATCGCCTTGTTGCAGCGCAGATTGGTCGACTGGGTCGGTCCGGGTTTGCAGTATCCGTACAATCTCCTTTTCAGAGAACGCGCGGTCTTTCCGATGTAGCGCACCTCGTCGCCGACGCAAAAGGAATAGAGGGCATTGGATGCCGTGAGGAGTGCGAGGATCTCGTCTTGGCGCGCCTCGTCCGTTTTCAACCCGATACCCTGACCGATCGACTGCCATGTCGCGATCTGCTGGAATCCCACGGCCCGCAGATCGTCCGTGGTGCGCTTCTCGTTCACTCCCGGCGCCTCCTCACCAGCCCGGATAGGCGTCGAACAGGGCCTCGGCGTCGCGCTCGATCGCGAAGGCGAGGTCCGTCGAGAGCCGCGCGAGGAGGTCGGTGCATTCGACCTGGGCGGCCCAGCGGTGGGAGAGGATCGCGTCGGGGACCATGAGGCCGAGGGCGTTGCCGGCGATGGCGCCGGTCGAGTCGCTGTCGCCGGTGTGGGTGACGGCGATGGTCAGCCCGCGCTCGGGGTCGCCGTCGGCGCAGAGGCAGGCGTAGAGGGCGACGGCGAGGGCCTCCTCGGCGACCCAGCCGGGGCCGTCGGCGGCGGAGGCGGCGAAGCTCTCCACCGTCTCGGGGCGGCCGTCGCGCCGGGCGGCGAGGGCGCGGCGGAGGGCGGTGTCGGTCTCGGGGCCGAAGGCGCCGAGGCAGGCGCCGGCGGCGCGCTCGATGTCTGGGTCGGCGCCGAGCGCGGCGAGGATCAGCGCCCACGCCGCCGCGGCCTCCTGGCCGGTGCGGTGGCCGTGGGTGAGGGCCGAGGTCTCGAGGGCGAGGTCGCGGACGCGGTCGGGCGCGACGAAGGCGATGGGCGCGACCCGCATGATCGTGCCGCAGCCCTTCGAGTCGTTGCGGGCCGGCGCGCCGAACGCGCGGGCGGCGGCGAGGGCGGCGAGGCAGGTGTTGCCGGGCGCGCGGCGGTGACGGAGCCGGGGGTCGGCGACGAGGCCGACGGCGTCGACCTCGGGGTGCGGGCGCTCGCCCTGGGTGACGTACCAGCGGAGGAGGGCGTGGTGGACGACGCCGGGCGGGTGGCAGATGCCCTTCGCGGCATGGCGGACCAGCGCGCGGATCAGGCCCTCGGCGGTGAAGAGCGTCATCTGGGTGTCGTCGGTGATCGCGCCGGCGACGCCATAGGCCGGAGGCAGGTCGGCGAAGCCGTCGGGGAAGGCTGCGCGGATCTCCGGCAGCTTCCGGAACTCGATCGCGGCGCCGAGCGAATCGCCGATGGCGCCGCCGAGGAGGCAGGCGTGGATGCGGCGGGAGAGGTCTGGCGTCGCCATTGTCATGCCTTGTTCTTATTGTAGACGTCGAAGATCACCGCGCGAGGAGGACGAGGCCCTCGATCACCTGCGTCGTCGTGCAGCCGCGGCGGAGAGTGGCGCGGGGCGCGCGCGGATTCGAATGTAACGTGGGGCCGGATCCATGCCGGTGGCGGCATGGTAAACACCACCGTCATGTCACGACCTGCGGCGGCGGAGCATGGCGAGGCGGACGAACAGCCGCTCGACGAGGGCCTGGGCGGGGAGCGGGCGCGAGGAGCGCAGGGCGAGCTCGGCCTCGACGATGAGGGTCAGCGCCTTCTCGAGCTCGCTCTCGCCAAGGGCGCGGGCCTGGGCGGCCATGCGGGCGCGGCGCGGGCCGAAGACCGGCGGGCGGGCGCGGGAGAGCGCCGCCTCGGGGCCGTCGGCGGCGGTGGCGGCGGCGTGGAGGGCGCGGAAGTGGCGGCCGGCGGCGATGGTCAGCCCGGTCGGGCTGCCGCCGCGGGCGGCGAGGGTGCGGAAGGCGACCGCGAGCGGCCCGGCGGCGCCTTCGGCGGCGAGGGCGACGACCTCGTCGACCTCGGCCTCGGGCGGCGGCGGGGCGCACGCGGCGACATCGACGGGCGCCAGCGGCGCGGGGTCGCCGTGCTTGTAGAGCGCGAGCTTCTGCACGAACTGGGCGAAGTCGCCGGGGTCGAGCGCCTGCGCCAGCGCCTCGATCTCGGCGAAGGCGTCGCGGTCGATGGCACCTGCGGCGAGGCCGTGCGCGGCGAGGGCGGCCTCGATCTCGCCGCGTCCGGGCGGCTCGGCGTAGACGCCGATGGCGGCGGCGGTCCGCGCCGCCTCGAAGGCCTTGCGCAGCGCGCTCCCCGGCCCGAGGTTGCCGGCGGCGACGACGAGGGTCGCGTCGCCGGGGCGCCAGTCGTCGAGCGCGGCGCGGAGCGCCGGTGCGGCGGCGTCGCCGGCGTCCTCGACGAGGACGGCGCGGGGGCCGGGGAAGAAGCCGCTGGCGCGCATCGCGTCGGAGACCGCGGCCGGATCGCGGCGGAGATCCGCGCCGGGAAGGCGCGCGAGCCGCATCTCGGCGGCGCCGTCCGGACCGATCAGCGCCTCGACGAGGGCGGCGCGCTTCAGCGCGACGCGCATGGCGTCGGGCCCGAAGAGGAGCACCCCGGCGA
>CAZEGY010000363.1:0-3554 GCA_964511815.1 uncultured Rhodovulum sp. | reverse complement strand
GCGGGCGGACGCGAAACGCGTCCGCGGGGCGCGGCCACGCCCGGATTCGTAGCGAGGGGAATGCTCGGCCCCCCTTCCCCGGCCGGAGCAGTGCTTCGGCGCGTCGGGCCGACATCCTCGCGGGCGGGGCCCGCTTCGATCGCACGCGGCGTGCGCGGCGTCCGCCCGGCGACCGTGCGCCGTCGCTTCGGGTGGACCCGGCCGTCCGCCGGATGGGGGCGAGGTCCGCCGGCCACGCCGGCGCGCCGGTCACGGATCGGGCGCGCCGTCGAGGAGGGCGAGCGCCTTCAGCGAATGGGCGTAGGCGGCGCCGGCGCGCATCTCGGAGGCGACCCAGATCGCCTCCATGATCTCTTCGGCGCGCGCCCCGTGCCGGCGGGCGGCCTTGACGTGGCCCTCGATGCACCACGGGCATTGGGTGACGTGGGCGACGGCCACCGCGATCAGCTGCTTGGTGCGCGTGTCGAGCGCGCCCTCGGCGAAGACCGCGTCGGAGAAGGCGTGGAACGCCTCCTCCGGCCCCGGCGCCAGCGACCGGCGGAGCTCGGCGAGCTCCCGTGTCGGCTTGGGAAAATGCAGCTCAGCCACGATCCTGTCCTCCCTCTTCGTGTCCCCCGTCGCGCGGCGTGGCGCCGCGCCGGAACGAGAGCGCGCCGCGGGCCGACCCGATCGCCATGTCGAGCGACTGGGCGATGCGCTCGGCGCGCTCGATGACGAACGCCGCCCCCTGCGGCGGGCAGATCTCCCGCGCGGTCTCGCGGAAGAGCGCGAGCCAGCGCTCGAAGTGCGCCCAGCCGACCGGGAGGTCGATGTGCGCCGGCACCGGCTGGCCGTGGTAGCGGCCGGTCATCAGCGCCACCGACGACCAGAAGGCGGTCATCCGCGCGAGGTGCGGCTCCCAGTCGTCGATGCGCGACTCGAAGATCGGGCCGAGCATGTCGTCGTCGCGGACCCTGGCGTAGAATCCGCGGACGAGGCGCTCGAGCATGGCCTCGTCGAGGCCGGTCTGCGCCATCAGCGCGGCGGTCATCTCCGGGCGTGCGGAGGCGATCCTCGGGGTCTCGCCCGGGGTCTCGCCCGGAATCTCGCCCGGAATCTCGGCGGCATCGGCTGGCACGGGGGACACGGGGGTGGGAACCTTTCACTTCGGCCTTGGCTTTCCTGCTTAGCCGGTTTAATCGGTATTGTGAATACCGATTCAGGAAGGCGAGCGATGCGCCTCACGAGCTTCACCGACTACGGGCTGCGGATGCTGATGCGGATGGCGAGCGCGCCGGAGCGCGCCTTCTCGACCGCGGAGCTCGCCGCGGAGTTCGGCCTCTCGCGCCATCACCTGACCAAGATCATGCAGCGCCTCGCCGGCGCCGGCATCGTCGCGACCCGGCGCGGCAGCGGCGGCGGCGCGGCCCTGGCGCGGCCGGCGGCCGACATCCGGCTCGGCGAGGTGGTGCGGCTGCTGGAGCGCGGGCAGGCGCTCGTCGAGTGCTTCGGGCGCGACAACGACTGCACGATCGACGGCTGCTGCCGCCTCAAGGGCCGGCTGCGCGCGGCCGAGGCGGCGTTTCTCGCCGATCTCGACCGCTCGACGCTCGCCGACATCGCGCTGCCGGCGCCGGTGGCGGCGTGATGGGGGCGTCGTGATGGCAAGGGGCCGGCCGGAGGCGATCGCGACCCTGAGCCTCGGGGAACGGCGCACCGGGATCGGGCTGGCGGTGGCGCTGGCGCTGCTCGGGCTGGCGATGGCCATAGGCGCCCGCCACGGCGTCATGGCGATCCACGGCGGCATCGCCGCGGCCCTCGGGCTGGGGCTGGCGGTCGCCATCGGCGGGGCGCTCGGCGATCCGGAGCCGCCGGCGGACCGCACCGACCGCTACTACGACGCGCCGACGCGCTTCGGGATCGCCCTGACCCTCGTCTGGGCGGTGATCGGCATGGGCGTCGGCGTGTGGGTCGCGGCGCTGCTCTACTGGCCGACGGCGACGCCGGAGGTGCCGTGGACGAGCTTCGGCCGGCTGCGGCCGGTCCACACCACCGGCGTGATCTTCGGGTTCGGGGGCAACGCGCTCATCGCCACCTCCTTCCACGTCATGCAGCGCACCGGGCGGACCCGCCTCGCCGACTCCCTCAGCCCGTGGGTGGTGCTGATCGGCTTCAACCTCTTCTGCGTCTGGGCGGTCACCGGCTACCTGCTCGGCAGCACCCAGTCGAAGGAGTACGCCGAGCCCGCCTGGTACGCCGACCTCTGGCTCGTGGTGATCTGGGTCGTCTACTTCGTGCTCTATTTCCGCACGCTCGCCCGCCGGCACGAGCCGCACATCTACGTCGCGAACTGGTACTATCTCGCCTTCGTGCTGGTGGTGGCGATGCTGCACGTCGTCAACAACCTCGCGCTGCCGGTCAGCCTCGCCAGCGACCTGAGCTTCCCGCTCTGGTCCGGGGTGCAGGACGCGATGATCCAGTGGTGGTACGGTCACAACGCCGTTGCGTTCTTCCTGACCGCGGGCTTCCTCGGGATGCTCTACTATTTCCTGCCGGTGCGCTCGGGGCGGCCGATCTGGTCCTACCGGCTGTCGATCGTCAGCTTCTGGGGCATCGTCTTCTTCTACATCTGGGTGGGATCGCACCACCTGCACTACACCGCCCTGCCCTACTGGGTGCAGACCCTCGGCATGACCTTCTCGGTGATGCTGCTGGTGCCGTCCTGGGCCTCGGCGGGGAACGCCATCGCGACGCTGAACGGCGCCTGGCACAAGGTCCGCGACGACGCGACGCTGCGCTTCATGTTCGTGGCGGCGGTGTTCTACGGGCTCTCGACCTTCGAGGGCTCGTTCCTCGCGATCCGGCCGGTGAACTCGCTCAGCCACTATACCGACTGGACCGTCGGCCATGTCCACTCCGGCACGCTCGGCTGGGTGGCGATGATCGTCTTCGGCGCGATCTACACGCTGGTGCCGCAGCTCTCGGGCCGCGACACCATGGCCTCGCCGCGCGCGGTCGAGTGGCACTTCTGGCTCGCGGTCACCGGCACGCTCGTCTACGTCGTGGCGATGTGGAACGCCGGCATCACCCAGGGGCTGATGTGGCGGACCTACGACGCCAACGGCGCGCTCTCCTACAGCTTCGTGCAGTCGGTCGAGGCGATGGCGCCCTACTACCTGATGCGGACGATCGGCGGGGCGCTCTTCGTCACCGGCGCGGCGATCTGCGCCTGGAACTGCCGGGCGACGATGCGGGCGCGGCCGGCGCCGGGCGAAGCCGGCGAGCGCCCGCTCGGCGTCCAGCCGGCGGAGTAGCACGATGCCGCTGCGCCTCCACTACAATCTCGAGAAGGTGTCGATGGGCCTCGTCGCGGCGATCATCGTCGTCGCCTCGATCGGCGGCATCGTCGAGATCGCGCCGCTCTTCACCATCGACGAGACCGTCGAGGTGCCGGACGACATGCGGCCGCACACGCCGCTCGAGCTCGCCGGGCGCCAGATCTACATGCGCGAGGGCTGCTACGCCTGCCACAGCCAGATGATCCGCAGCCTCGCCGACGAGATCGACCGCTTCGG
>CAZEGY010000362.1:0-3573 GCA_964511815.1 uncultured Rhodovulum sp. | reverse complement strand
ACGAACTGGAGCACGAGGCAGGCGACCTTCGAGGTGCCGATGTCGAGCACCGCGATGATCCCCCGGCGCAGCGCCGTCTCGCGCCGCGCCCGCATCGCCCGCTGCACCTCGTAGAGCTGTCGCCTCATGCATCCTCTCCTGCTGCGGTCTTCTTCAGTCGCTCGATCTCGGAAATCGCGTGCCCGGTCAGCCGCAGCATCGGCCGCCGCGGGTCGCGCATGTCGACGACGGCGACGTCGCGGGCGAGCAGATCCTCGCCGGCTGCCATCGCCATCACCCGCCGCAGCGCCGGCCTCGCGTCGTCCTCCGGAAGCTTCACCACCTGGTCGCGGTCGAGGACGAGGTTCCAGCGCCGCTCGCCGACGCGGACGAGCCCGCGCACCCGCGCCGCGACCGTCCCGGTCTCGGCGAGGAGCGTCAGCGCCTCGGGGACGTGCGCATCCGCCCCCTCCCCCGCGATCAGCGGCAGGTCGGGACGGCGGAGGCGGCTGTCGATCTCGGCGACGCGCACCCCGTTCTGGTCGAGGAGCTCGAGCCCCTCCTGCGAGCGCCAGACGACGACCGGGAGGCGCTCGACCGCGCGGATCTCGAGGACGCCGCTCGCGAGCGCCCGCACCCGGGCGCGCTCGACGGCGGCGAGGGACTCGACCCGCTCGCGCACCGCGGCGACATCGAGCGCGAGGCTCGACACCGGCAGGTGGACGAACGCCGCGACGCGGATCTGCTCGGCGAGATCGCGCGAGACGTCGGGGACCGTCATCTCGGTGACGACGAACTGCGGCCGCTCGATGATCGCCTCGCGCGCCTGGCCGACGAAGGCGAGCGCCCGGCCCTTGACGTCGTACTCCGCCATCAGCGTCCACGCGGCGAGCAGCCCGACGACGGCGGGGACGCCGAGGTTCGTCGCCCGGCGCACGCCGGGCCTGAGCCACAGGCGCGTGAGCTTGTAGCGCAGGCGCGAGGGCGCCGGATCGCGGCGCGCCGGCGGGCGGGGCTGCTTCACCGGGAGCACGAGGCGTCCTCCACCATCCAGCGCACCAGCGCCCCGAACGAATGGCCGCGGAACGCCGCCTGCTCGGGCGCGAGCGAGGTCGGCGTCATCCCCGGCTGGGTGTTGGTCTCGAGCAGATAGAGCCCGGCGAGGCCGCGGGCCTCGTCCCAGCGGAAGTCCGTCCGGCTCACGCCCCTGCACCCGAGCGCCCGATGCGCGCGCAGCGCGTAGTCGAGACAGGCCTCGGTGATCTCGTCCGGGATCGCCGCGGGAATCTCGTGGCGCGAGCCGCCGGGGGCGTACTTGGCGTGGTAGTCGTACCAGCCCTCGGCGATGATGTCGGTGACGGCGAGGGCCTCGTTGCCCATCACCGCCGTCGTCAGCTCGCGGCCGGCGACGTATTCCTCGACGAGCAGCGCCTCGGGCAGGTCGTCGGCGAGCTTCGCCGGGCCGTTGGCGCCCTCGCGGACGATGTAGACGCCGACCGACGAGCCCTCGGCGTTGGGCTTGACGACGTAGGGCGGGTCCATCGGGTGCGCGGCGCGGATGTGCTCGCGGCAGGCGATCATGCCCTTCGGCACCGGAAGTCCGGCGGCGGCGAAGACCTGCTTCGCCCGGGTCTTGTCCATGGCGAGCGCCGAGGCCAGCACGCCCGAGTGCGTGTAGGGGATCCTCAGCCACTCGAGGATCCCCTGGACGCACCCGTCCTCACCCCACTGTCCATGAAGGGCGTTGAAGGCGACATCCGGACGCAGGTCCGCCAGCACCGACGCGAGGTCGGGGCCGGCGTCGATCTCGACGACCTCGAATCCCTCTGACCGCAACGCAGTTGCGCACTCGCGACCGGAGACGAGCGAAACCTCTCGCTCGGCCGAACGGCCGCCCATAAGCACTGCGATGCGGGCTGGTGTCCTGCTCGACATGCCCGCCTCATCTGCCCCCGCCGGCCTTTGGCTGGCCGTGTCGGGTTAGTCTCGTTGCTCCGCGGGTCTTATGGTCGGCCGACCCGCATGATTTCCCACTCTAGCGTCACTCCGCTTGAATCCAAAACCCTTTTTCGCACCAGTTCGCCCAACCCCTCGAGATCGGCGGCTTTCGCCCCTCCGGTGTTGACGAGGAAGTTGGCGTGCATCGGCGACATCTGGGCGCCCCCGAGCGTGGCGCCGCGCATCCCCGCCCCCTCGATCAGCTTCCACGCCTTCAGGTCGTGGACGTCGTCCTCCCGCCCGGTCGAGGAGAACCCCGCCGGATTGCGGAAGGTCGATCCCGCCGACCGCTCCTTGACCGGCTGGCTCGCATCCCGCTTCGCGAGTTGCTGCTCCATCCGCCGCGCCAGCTCCGCCGGCTCCCCCCCCGGCCCTGCCAGCGTGACCTCCGTCACCACCATCCCGTCCGGCACCGAGCTCGACCGATAGGCGAACGCCATCTCCTCCGGCCCCAGCGTCACCGTCTCCCCGCCCCGCGTCACCGCCCGCGCCTCCACGAAGACGTCGGCCGTATAGCTCCCGTAGCACCCGGCGTTCATCTTCACCGCCCCGCCGACCGACCCCGGGATCGTCCGCAGGAACGTGAGATCCACCCCCGCCTCCGCCGCCTTCCGCGCGACATGCGCATCGAGCGCCGCCGCCCCCGCGACGACCCGTCCACCCTCGACCCTGATCCCGTTGAACCCGCGCCCGAGCCGCACCACCACGCCCGGGATGCCGCCATCGCGCACGATCAGGTTCGACCCGACGCCCACCGCCATCACCGGCATCTCCGCCGGGAGCGCGCGCAGGAACCCGGCGAGGTCATCCTCGTCCGCCGGCTGGAAGAACACGTCCGCCGGCCCCCCGACCCTGAGCCAGGTGATCTCGGCCATCGCCCGCGCCGTCGTCAGCGTCCCGCGCACCGGCGGCAGGGTCAGCTCACTCGCGTCCAAGTTGTCCTCCTCGCGTCCCTATGCCGCCCCGCCGCGCCGGGCACAAGCGCCTCAAGGCTCCCGCACGCCCGCAACGCCTGCGGCCTTGGCGCCCCTTACGAGCGCACGGTCGAAGCTCACGAACCCCTCGCAGTCCTGCGAGAGCATCAGATGGAGCGCATCGGCGAAGTCCATCCCGCCATCGCAGAGGTCGAGCGCCGCGCTGACAGCATCGGCGTCGGCGACCGAGACCGTCGGCAACGCGAGAAAGGACCGGAACGCCCGGGTGAAATCGGCAGTCCCGAACCCGTACAACCTCCGCAGAACCCACTCGGTCTCGACGACGACGGTCACGGGTAAGAACACGCGCCCGCCGTCGACGATGGCCGTTGCCCGGTCCGTCTGCGCGGGGTTGTCGTGGGTGAGGTAGCGGACGACGACGTTAGTATCGACCGCGTTCATGCCGCCGCCGCACTTCTTCGGTGATCGCCTGATCCATTTCCTCGACCGTGAATGCCCGCATGCCCGGCCGATGCAGCATCCCGCGTACGTCCTCCGGCCGCGTCGGCGCGAAGAGCGGCTTCTCCTTGAGCAAAAGCCCCTCCGGCGTCTCCTCGACGACGAGCCGCGTCCCCGCCTTCCACCCGCGGCGCTCGCGGATCGCCTTGGGCAGGATGACCTG
>CAZEGY010000361.1:0-3583 GCA_964511815.1 uncultured Rhodovulum sp. | reverse complement strand
CCCTGACGAATGGACCGCGGTCCGCCTCTCCATCCGGGTCTCCACCTGGGCGACGATCGTCAGCCTGCCGTTCGGCATCCTCGTCGCCCATGTGCTCGCCCGGCGCGACTTCCCCGGCAAGGCCGTCCTGAACGGCATCGTCCACCTGCCGCTGATCCTGCCGCCGGTCGTCACCGGCTACCTCCTGCTCCTTACCATGGGCCGGCGCGGCCCGGTCGGGGCCTTCCTCGACCAGCATTTCGGCATCGTCTTCGCCTTCCGCTGGACCGGCGCCGCGCTCGCCTGCGGGATCATGGCCTTCCCGCTCTTGGTGCGCGCCATCCGGCTCTCGATCGAGGCCGTCGACCGGCGGCTCGAGGCGGCGGCCGGCACCCTCGGCGCCAGTCCGCCGATGGTCTTCCTCACCGTCACCCTGCCGCTGATCCTGCCCGGGATCATCGCCGGCATGATCCTGACCTTCGCCAAGGCGATGGGCGAGTTCGGCGCGACGATCACCTTCGTCTCGAACATCCCCGGCGAGACCCAGACCCTGCCGTCGGCGATCTACACCTTCACCCAGGTCCCGGGCGGCGGCGCCGGCGCCCTGCGCCTGACGCTGGTCTCGATCGCCATCGCGATGACGGCGCTCATCGCCTCGGAGATCCTCGCGCGTCGGATCAGCCGCACCATGGACCTCGCGTGACGCTCGTCGTCGACGTCCGTCACCGGCTCGGCGCCTTCACTCTCGAGGCGGCCTTCGAAAGCGGCGGTCGGCTGACCGCGCTCTTCGGCCACTCGGGCTCGGGCAAGACCACGCTCGTCAACCTGATCGGCGGCCTGCAGCGGCCGGACGAGGGCCGCATCGCCATCGACGGCCGCGTCCTCGTCGACACCGCCGGCCGGCGATACGTCCCGGCGTGGCGCCGGCGGGTCGGCTACGTCTTCCAGGACGCCCGGCTGTTCCCGCACCTGACCGTCCGGCAGAACCTCGCCTATGGCCGCTTCTTCGCCCCGCGCACCGAGCGCTGGGCCGACCTGCCGCGCATCGTCGAGATGCTCGGCATCGGCCCGCTGCTCGACCGTCGCCCCGGCCGCCTCTCCGGCGGCGAGAAGAGCCGCGTCGCGATCGGCCGGGCGCTCGCCGCCAGCCCGCGGCTGATGCTGATGGACGAGCCGCTCGCCTCGCTCGACGAGGCGCGCAAGGCCGAGATCCTGCCCTACATCGAGCGGCTGCGCGACGAGGCCGGGATCCCGATCGTCTACGTGAGCCACGCGATCGCCGAGGTCGCGCGCCTCGCCACCGACATGGTCGCGCTGTCCGCCGGTCGCGTCGTCGCCAGCGGTCCTGCCCCGGAGGTGCTGGCGCGGCTCGACCTCGCCGGCCCGGAGGAGCGCGACGAGACCGCGGCCCTCGTCGAGGCGATGCTCGAGTCCCAGGACGAGACCTTCTCGCTCAGCGTGCTGCGCTCCGCCGCCGGCGTCTGGCGGGTCCCGCGGATCGACGCGGCCGCGGGCACCGCGATGCGCGCCCGGGTGCGCGCGCGCGACGTGATGCTCGCCCTCGACCGCCCGGAACGGATCAGCGCGCTGAACGTCCTGCCGGCGGTGGTGCGCTCCGTCGCCGAGGCGCCCGGCGCGGCGGACGCCCTCGTGCACCTCGACGCGGGTGGCGACCCGCTGCTCGCCCGCGTGACCCGCCAGACCGTCACCACGCTGGCGCTCGCGCCCGGCGTGCCCGTCTGGGCGATCGTCAAGGCCGTGACCTTCGACCGCGCCAACGCGCCCGGCCGCACCCCCGCATCCGTCCTTGCGCCGACGGGCCAGGAGACGCGATCGTGACGGGTATCGCGCGCGGTCGTCGCCGTGCGACCCCTGCCGGAGACGCCCGATGCCCTCGCTCAGCCTGCGTATCGATCTCGAGGCGGACGGGCGTATCGGCCCGGGCAAGGTCGAGCTCCTCGAACATATCGCCACGCACGGCTCGATCTCCGCGGGTGCGCGGCAGATGGGCATGTCCTACAAGCACGCCTGGCTGCTGGTCGAAGACATGAACCGGCTCTTCGGCAAGCCGGTCGTCGTCGGGAAGAAGGGCGGCCAGCGCGGCGGCGGCTCCGAACTCACGCCGGTCGGACTCTCCATCGTGGCGCGTTACCGTGCGATCGAGCGGGCGGCGGAGCTCGTGGCCGCGCCACACATCGCCGCGCTGCGGAAGGAGATCGAAGCCGGCTGAACCGAACCGGGATTGCCGAAGGGTGGCCTTACACACCGCGGCGTGATGCCGCTACGTTCGTCAGGCTCTATCGGGCATGAGCCGATGGCCGCCTGGTGACGCCCCTGCGCGGTTTCCTTCTCGCGTGCGCGATCGTCCAAGCGCCTCGACGCCAGCGCCTTCCGCATCGAGTTGACCGGGGAGCAGGTGGGCACGATGCTGAGCGGGACGGTCTGACAGCCGTACCTGCCGGAGGAGGTCATGCGGCCATGACGAACGCCATCCTGACGCGGACGGTCGCGATCGTCCGCGACGAGCTCGGCGACATGCTCGGGGACATCGTGGTGGAGCGGGCGGTGATCGGCCTGTTCTTCACCGGGGTGAAGCTCTCGACCGGGCACGCCGGCACCTGCGCCACGCCGATCAAGGAGATCCCCGAGGCGGTCTGCTGCCCGAGCTCGGCCATGGCCATGCCCTTCCCGGGCAAGCTCCGCGGGCGCCGGGCCGGCGACCTGCTCGACGAGGCGGTCGCCTCCACCGGCATCCGGCGCGCCGTCGGCATCGCGACGCTGAACGCGCTCGCCGTGAGCGCCGCCGAGCGCCGCGGCGGGGCGGGGTTCGACGTGGTGGAAGGGCTCGACGCCTTCGAGGCGGCGGGGATCGCGGCGCACGAGACCGTGGTCGTGGTCGGCGCCTTCGTTCCCTTCCTGCGCGAGCTCCGCAAGATCGGGGCGCCGCACTTCGTGCTGGAGAAGGATCCGGCGACGCTGAAACCGCACGAGATGCCGCACTTCCGCCCGGCCGAGCAGGCGCCGGAGGTGGTGCCGCTGGCCGACGTGCTGATCGTCACCGGCACCACGCTCATCAACGACACGCTCGGCGAGCTGATCGCCCTGGCGCGGCCCGAGGCTCGGATCGTGGTGGTCGGCCCGACGGTGACGATGATCCCGGACGCCTTCTTCGAGAGCCGCTGCGACGTCCTGGGCGGCGTCCGCGTCACCGCCCCGGACGCCTTCCTCGACATTCTCGCCGAGGGCGGCTCGGGCTATCATTTCTTCGGGAGATCCGCGACGAAGGTCGTCCTGCGCAGGCAGTCATCCCTGCGGCCGCAGCATCGGCCGGCCGTGTTCTCGGCGTGACCGCAAGTGCGGCGCGGAAGCCACGAGGGCCTCGTCATCCAGCAATGTGGCCGATATTGCCGTGGCTCACGGTGGCGGGACAGTGGCCGCTCTCACCTCGGAGAGTCGGCAGCGCATTCTCGAGATCAGCGCGCCGTCGCGGAGCCGATTGCGCCTATCGCCGGGGTCGGAGCCGCCCGCGCCAAGGCCGACCAGAGGGTGGACCTGGAAGCGGGCACAATCGCCAACCCTACGATTTGCCGAATAAGCTCAACGA
>CAZEGY010000360.1:0-3585 GCA_964511815.1 uncultured Rhodovulum sp. | reverse complement strand
GGCGGTGCCGTGGCCGCCGACCAGCGACACCGATCCGACGATCACCCCCGCCGCCCGTGGCAGCCCGAACGCGGCCGCCCCGACCATGCCGACCACGTCCTGCAGGAACACGAAGGCGACGGTTACGAGGCAGAGGACGCCGAGCACCCGCCCGCCGGCGGCGAGGTCGGCCAGCCGGGCGTTCACCCCGACGGTGGCGAAGAAGATGACGAGCAGCTTGTCGCGCGTCGTCATGTCGAAGCCGATGTCGACCCCGAGGAGCCCGTGCACCGCCCAGAGCAGGAGCGCGGCGACGAAGCCGCCGGTCACGGGCTCGGGGATGCTGTAGCGCCGCAGGATCTCGACGCGCTGGGTGATCAGCACCCCGACGAAGAAGACGACGATCCCGACGGTAAGCGCGAGAAAGTCTGGGGCGACGAGTTCCCTCGTTTCCGGCGGCATGGCGGCGTTCCCTCGTCGATGCGCTCCGAACGCTCCATCGGGCCGGGCGCCGGCCTAAGTACGTTACCGTCTACTACACGGCCTGTCTCGGTTCCGGTGCCGCCGCGGCTGTGACATGATCGCGACGTCTCGGACCCGGCGGGTGACACCATGGTGGCGGAGGAGCAGCCTGTTTCGGCCGATGCCGTTGGCGCGGAGCCGTCCCGCACGACGGCGCTCCGCTGCCGTGGCGCGGCGGCGTAGCGGGCATGGGCGACCCGGTCCCCCGCAAGGAACGGCTCGAGGCGAGCGCGACCGACTTCGTCGTCCGCCTCGCCTTTCTCGGGCTCTTCGCCTGGTGGTCGCTGGAGCTGGTGCGGCCGTTCGTGCCGATCGTCATCTGGGCGGTGCTGCTCGCGGTGGCGCTCTATCCGGCCTACGCCTGGCTGGCGCGCGGCCTCGGCGGGCGGCAGGGGCTCGCCGCCACGCTGCTGACCGTCGCGATGCTCGCCACCGTCCTCGGCCCGGTCAGCGTGCTCGCCGCGAGCCTCGCCGAGTCGGTGCAGTGGCTCGCCGCCGGGCTCCAGTCGGGAACCCTCGCGATCCCGCCGCCGCCCGCGGGAGTCGACGACTGGCCCGTCGTCGGCGCGCCTCTCGACGAGGCCTGGACGCTGGCGGCCACCAGCCTCGACGACGCGGTGCTGCGCTATGGTCCCGCGGTGCTGCCCGCCGGCGGCAGCATCCTCGGCAAGATCGCCGACATCGGCGTCGACGTGCTGAAGTTCGTCGCCTCGGTGATCATCGCCGGGTTCCTCTTCGTCCCCGGCCCGCGCCTCGCCGCCGGGGGCCGGGCCTTCGCCGGCCGGCTGATCGCGCCGCGGGGCGCGCACTTCGTCGACCTCGCCGGCGCGACCATCCGCAACGTCTCGCGCGGGGTGATCGGCGTGGCGCTCCTGCAGGCGCTCGCCGCCGGGATCATCCTCTATGCCGCCGGCATCCCCGGCGCCGGGCTGATCGCCTTCGGCGTCCTCTTCCTCTGCATCGTCCAGATCGGGCCGGCGCCGATCCTGCTGCCGGTGCTCGTCTGGGTGTGGGTGACCCGGCCGGCGGGCTTCGCCCTCGTCCTCACCCTGCTGCTCGTCCCGGTCAGCCTCGTCGACAACGTGCTGAAGCCGATCCTGATGGCCCGCGGCCTGACGACGCCGATGCTCGTCATCCTGACCGGGGTGATCGGCGGCACCCTGACCCACGGCCTCGTCGGGCTCTTCCTCGGCCCGGTCGTGCTCTCGGTGTTCTACGAGCTGGTCGTGGCCTGGACCCGCCTCGGCGCCACCCCGCCCGCCGCATCGCCTTCCGATCCGGAGCCGCCGTGACTCCCCGGCGCTGGGGGGATCGTGCGCACGCGTGCGACAGGGGTCAAGACATTGATATTGCGAGATTTCGTCTCGCGCGTTAACCGTCCGTTCATACTCGTATAGCGTGTAATACCAACGGCCGCGACTGCCGGGGGCGCCCGCGCCCGTCACGACGGGCCCTGCCCGTCGGCGGGGTCGGCCTCGGGCCGGCGCCGGGCCATGCGGTCCGCCACGGCGTCCTGGCCGGTCGCGCGCAGCCCCGCGATCGCGCCGAGGTAGTCGCGGTCGTCGCGGTTCTGGCTCAGCTTCGACTTGGCGAGGACGTGTCGCACCCGGATGCGGAACGCGACGATGCTGCCGAGCATGTCGCGCATGTAGTCGGCCGGCGCGTCCGCCATCCGCCAGGCCGCGTCGCGGTTCACGCGCCGTTCGTGGGTGCGGGTGAGGAGGCCGACCGCCGCGCGCTTGGCATGGTCGTCGTGCTGGAAAGCGATGTCGCCGGTGACGTGGACGACCTGATAGTTCCACGTCGGCACGTGCCGGTGGTGCTCGGGCTTCGACGGGTAGAAGTTCGGCGAGACGTAGCCGTCGTCGCCGCGGAAGATCGCGAGGACTTCCTGGCCCTCGGCGATCAGCCGGTGCATGTCGTTGGCGAGGGCGACGTGGCCGATCAGCACGCCGTCCGGCCCGGAGAGGAGCGGCAGGTGGTTGGCGATCAGTCCGTCGGGGGTCTGGGCGACGACGCACGCGAGCGGCTTCGCCGCGATGATCGCGCCGATCTCGTCCGAGCGGACCTCCGCGAAGTGGGGCGGGACGTACATGCGCGGGCTCCTCGTGCGGCTGGCGACGGGCAGGATATCCTCGGGCGACGGGGTTGTCGCGTGGCCGGATGCGCTCAGGCCGGGCGGCCCCAGAGGTCGTAGTCGTCGGACTCCTCGACGGTCACCGTCAGGATGTCGCCGGGGCGGAGGCGGGCGAAGTCCTCGTCGACGTAGAGGTGGCCGTCGATCTCGGGGGCGTCGCCCCGGGTGCGGCAGGTCGCGGCCTCGTCGTCGACCTCGTCGACGATGACCTCGACGCGGGTGCCGACCTTCGCGGCGAGCTTCGCGGCGCTGATGGCTTGCGCCTTCGCCATGAAGCGCTGCCAGCGCTCCTCCTTCACCGCCTCGGGGACGTGGTCGGGCAGGGCGTTGGCGCGGGCGCCCTTGACGTTCTCGTAGCGGAAGGCGCCGACGCGGTCGAGGCGGGCCTCGTCGAGCCAGTCGAGGAGGTGCTGGAACTCGGCCTCGGTCTCGCCGGGATAGCCGACGATGAAGGTCGAGCGCAGGACGATGTCCGGGCAGGCGGCGCGCCAGCGGGCGATCTCGTCGAGGGTTTTCGCCGAGGCGGCCGGGCGGGCCATGCGCTTGAGCACGTCCGGGTGGGAGTGCTGGAAGGGGATGTCGAGGTAGGGGAGGATCAGGCCCTCGGCCATCAGCGGGATGAGGTCGCGGACGTGGGGGTAGGGGTAGACGTAGTGGAGGCGGACCCAGGCGCCGAGGGTCCCGAGCTCGCGGGCGAGGTCGGTGACGTGGGAGCGGACCTCGCGGCCCTGCCACGGGTGGGTGTCGTGGCGGCGGTCGCGGCCGTAGGCGGAGGTGTCCTGGCTGATGACGAGGAGCTCGCGGACGCCGGCGGCGACGAGCTTCTCGGCCTCGCGGAGGACGGCGTGGGCCGGGCGCGAGACGAGGGGGCCGCGCATGTCGGGGATGATGCAGAAGCGGCACTTGTGGTTACAGCCCTCGGAGATCTTGAGGTAGCTGTAGTGGCG
>CAZEGY010000359.1:0-3590 GCA_964511815.1 uncultured Rhodovulum sp. | reverse complement strand
CGACCGGATTTCGCCGACGGTCGAAATCCGGGAGATCTCCACCCTTCGCCACGGGAACGAACGCCGGGGCCGCCGATAGCATCGTGTAGCTTACCAGAGGGTTAACGCCGCGGACGTAATCCAGCGATATCAGCCCCTTAAGGTGCTGCCCGCGCGCGAGACGGCGCCGCCTCCGGGCGCATCGGGGCCGCGCGCGGCGCGCGCTCAGAACAGGTCGAGAAGCCGCCGGAGGTAGTCGAGCTCGATCTGCGGCCGCCCCTGCTCGCCCGCCCGGCGGCGGATCTCGTCGAGGAGGGCGCGGGCGCGGGCGGCGACGTCGCCGTCGGGCAGCAGCCGCTCGTTGCTGCCGACGCTGCCGCGGCTGCCGAACGGGCGGCCGAGCGGGTCGCGGCCGTCCTCGGAGGTCGACTCGCCCGCGACCTGCCCCTGGTCGCCGGTGCCGGGGGACTGGGCGCGGCGCATGTCCTCGCCCATCGCCCGCATCCCCTCGCGGAGGTTGTCGATCGCGTCGGCCTGGCGGTCGAGCGCGCCCGAGGTGTCGCCCGACTCGAGCCCGTCGCGCGCCTCGCCCATGTTGCGCTCCGCCTCGCGCAGCGCCTCGCGGGCCGCCTCGCCGGCCTCGCCGGGCAGGCCGCGCTCGAGCTCCTCCATCAGCTGGCGCAGCGCCTCCTGCCGGTCGGCGAGCGACTGGCGGTCCGCGGGTGCGTCGCCCTCCGCCGACCGCCCGCCCCGCTGGCCGCCCTGCCCGCCGGGGCGGCCGTCGCGGAACTCGCGCTGGAGCTGGCTGAAGCTGTCGTCGGCGAGGCCCTGCTGCTCGCGGAGCGCGTCGGCGAGGCCCTGCATCGACTGCTGGCCCTCGGAGCCCTCGCCCTGCTGGCCGCCCTGGCCCTGGCCGATCATCATCTGCATGTTCTCGAGCATCTGCTGGAGCATCTCCAGCAGCTGGCGGGCCTCCTCCTTGCGCCCCTGCTCCGAGAGCTCCTGGATGCGGTCCATCAGCTCCTGGATCTGGTCCTGGGTCATCGTCTGGCCCGGCGGGATCTGCGCCTGCTGCTGCTCGCCGCGCTCGATGGCGTTGCGCGCCATCTCGCGCATGTAGTCGCGGGCCGCCTCGCGGAGCTCGTCCATCAGCCGGGCGATCTCCGCGTCGTCCGCCCCGCTCTCGAGCGCCTGCTCCAGCCGCTCCTTGGCCCGCGCCAGCCGCTCGGCGGCGTCGCCGAGGTTGCCGTCCTCGATCTGCACCGCCGCCCGCCACAGCGCCTCGGCGATCTCGTCGCGGACCTCGGCGACCTTGCCGGCGCGCGCCGCCGCGTCGAGGCGCCGGGTCGCGGTGCGCACGACGAGGTAGGCCGAGGGGCTGTCGAAGGCCTCGTCGGGGTGGTTCGCCGCCGCCTTCAGCACCCGCGTCACCCGCGGGGCGTTCGCCGCCGACCACAGGAGATCGCGCCGCTGCTCGACGAGGGCGAGGGCCATCGGGTCGTAGAACGACCGCATCGGCAGCACCGCGGCGACCGGCGCGCTCGCGCCGGTCTGGCCGGTCGCGTCCTCGGCGAAGAGCCGGACCGTGACCGGCAGGCCGGCGAACGGGTGCTTGGAGAAGTCCTCGACGAGGGTCTCGGCGATCCGGGCCGAGCCCCCCGACATCGGCATCGGCAGGTCGGCGACGAGCGCCGGCCGCGCCTCGGGGCCGGCCGCCAGCCCGTAGCGCCGCTCGATCGCCGGGAGGTCGAGGGCGATCTCGGCGCGGGCGCGGGCGACGCCGTGGTCGTCGGTCGCCTCGAAGGCGAGGCGGGTCTCGCCGGTCGGCGCCCGCTCCGGCGGCCCGTCGAGCGCGATCGTCGGCGGCGTGTCGGGCTCGACCGCGAAGCGCCACGATCCGAGGGGGCGGCTCCCCTCGCTCAGCGTCACCGTGCCGTCGGCGGCGACCGCGAACTCCGCCGTCGCGATCCCCGGCGCCGCCTCGGCGAGCGCGGCGGGCGCGCCCGAGACCGACTCGTCGAGGCCGAAGCGCGCCGCATCGCCGTAGACGCGCAGGGTGACGACGGTGCCCTCGGGAACCGGCACCGCGTCGCCGCCGGGAACCTCGGGGAGATAGAGCGTCGGGCGCCCGGTGTAGGCGGGAGGCTCGGCCCATCCCTCGTAGGTCGGCCCGGCCGCGGCCGCTGCCGCCGGATCGGGCTGGAGCGTCGCCTGGACCGACTGCACGCCCGGGTCGCGGGCGAAGACGAGCCCGGCGACGAGAAGGACGAGCGCCATCAGCCGCAGCGCCCACGGGTCGCGCGCCGCGAGGCGGAGGTCGGCGGGCACCGCCTTCGCCTGCGCGGCGAGCTGCCGCATCCGCGCCATGTGCGCGGCCCAGACCGCCTGCGCGCCGGGATCGTCGCGGCCGAGCGCCGGCGTGTCGCGGAGCGCCGCGAGCGGGCGTCCGGGGAGGGTCGCGTCGATCCGCGCCCGGGCCGCGTCCTCGCCCGGCCAGCGGAAGCGGCGCAGGCCGTGGACGAGCAGCACGGCGAGGCCGAGGCCGACGACGGCGAGCAGGGCGATGAGCTGGTGGCGGGTCAGCGCCTCGGCGAGGCCGAAGGCGAGCACCGCCCACAGCACGGCGAGGGCGGAGCCGAGCGGCCAGAACGCGCGGACGAAGGATTCGAGCGCCATCGCGGCACGACTGCGGCGGAGCACCCGCAACAGGGGATCGGGGCCCCGCCCGTCTCGCCGCTCCGCTCTCATCCGCTCCGCTTTCCCGCTCCGGTCACCCGCCCTCCGTCAAGGGTTCGCGCTCAGCCAGTCCGGGATGGTATCGCGCTCGAGCATTTCGTCAAAGCTCGGCCGCGCCCGCACCACGGCATAGTGATCCCCGTGCACCAGCACCTCGGGGACGAGCGGCCGCGAGTTGTACTCCGACGCCATCACCGCCCCGTAGGCCCCGGCCGAGCGGAAGGCCACGAGATCGCCGGCCGCGAGCGGCGGCAGCGGCCGCGCCCGCGCGAAGGTGTCGCCGGTCTCGCAGACCGGCCCGACCACGTCGACCTCGGCCATCTCGACCCCGGCGGGCGGCTCGACGACCGGCACGATGTCGTGCCAGGCGTCGTACATCGCCGGGCGGACGAGGTCGTTCATCGCCGCGTCGAGGATGAGGAAGTCCCGCCCCTCGCCGTGCTTGCGGTAGATGACCCGGGAGAGCAGGACGCCGGCGTTGCCGGCGATCAGCCGCCCGGGCTCGATGTCGATCTCGCAGCCGAGATGCCCGACCGTCCGCCGGATCACCTCGCCGTAGTCGAAGGGCAAGGGCGGCGCCTCGTTCGCGCGCCGGTAGGGGATGCCGAGGCCGCCGCCGAGATCGAGCCGACGGATGTCGTGGCCGTCGGCGCGGAGCGCGGCGGTCAGCTCGGCGACCTTGGAGAAGGCGGCCTCGTAGGGGGCGAGCTCGGTGAGCTGGCTGCCGATGTGCACGTCGATGCCGACGACGGCGATGCCGGGGAGCCGCGCCGCCTCGGCATAGACCGCGCGCGCCCGGGCGATCGGGATGCCGAACTTGTTCTCCGACTTGCCGGTGGCGATCTTGGCGTGGGTCCGCGCGTCGACGTCGGGGT
>CAZEGY010000358.1:0-3606 GCA_964511815.1 uncultured Rhodovulum sp. | reverse complement strand
GGGGGCCGAGCATTCCCGTCGCCATGAATCCGGGCGTGGCCGCGCCCCGCGGACGCGACCGGATTTCGCCGACAGTCGAAATCCGGGAGATCCCACCTTCGCTACGGCGACGAACGCCGAGGCCGCCGGCCGAGCGGCCGTTTCGCACCTTTCCAGGGGGTTAACTCGCGAGGGACAATCCTGCTATATCAAGGACTTGACCCTCTGCGCACGCGTGCGCAGACCGTGCGTCCGAACGGCCCCTGTCCACGGTTTCCGCGGCGGCCGCTCAGAACCCGTGGCAGTCGGCGAGGGCGCCGCGCAGGGAGCGGGTCGAGCCGGCGAGGGAAAGGATGCCCTCGGGGGCGTCGTCGACGGTGATCGCGACCTCGCTGTCGCGGCCGCCGAGGCGGCGGGCGAGGATGCCGTCGGCGAGGGCGACGACGAAGGCGCCGCCGGCGGTCTCCTCGTAGCTCGCCTCGGCCTCGACCGCGCCCTGGCTGAAGGCGAAGCCGAGGCGGACGGTGTCGGCGGGCGGGCGCTCGTGGAAGGTGACGGCGAGGAACGGCTCGCCGGAGAGGCAGAAGCCCGCGAAGGTCGCGATCTCGCCGGTGCCCATGCCGAGGGCCACCGGGCTCGACCCCGGGACGCGGCGGAGGGTCCAGCCGCTGGCCTTCGCCGGGCGCTCCGGCGGCCGCGTCACCTCGGCCTCGGCGACCTCCTCGCCGGCGGGCGGCGGCGGGACGGGCGGCGGGGCGTCGATCGCCGGGGTGTCGGGAGCGTTCGAGGCGAAGCGCCAGGTGCGGGTGCAGCCGTCGAGGGACTGGCCGCAGTAGACCGCGTCGTAGTGGGCGACGAGCGCGGGGAGCGGCGTCCCGTCGGCAAGCTCGAAGCCCTGGAGGCGGCCGAGGTCGAAACGGTCGAAGCCGCCGTCCGGGCGCGAGAGCCAGGCCGCGACCGGGCAGCCGCTCGGGCCGCAGAAGGCGCTCCACGCCCCCTCGCACTCCAGCCGGGAGAGGTCGGTCAGGTAGTCGCCGGTGCCGTCGCCGTTGAGGTCGCGCGCGGTCTCGTAGCCGGCGACGATGCGCGGCATGCCCCCGAGCGCGGTGCAGACCCCCGAGGCGGTCTCCGTCGCCTCGATGAGCGCGGGCGGGGGCTCGGCCGCGGCGGGGAGCGCGAGCCCGGCGGCGAGGACAGCCGCGAGGACGGTGGCGAGAACGGCGGCGGGGGCGGTGCGGAGGGTGTGCATCAGTACTGCTGGGCGATCTGGAGCGCGGCGATGAGGAGGGCGACGAGGACGAAGAGCGCGACGACGGCGCCGATCTTCCACGACGACCACGGCCGCTCGCCCTGGACGACGCCGGTGCGGCCGTTGACGACGAAGCGGAAGCTCTTGCCGCGGTAGCGGTAGGCGGCGACCCAGATCGGCAGGAGCACGTGCTTGAAGGTGAGCGCGCCGACCTCGGTGTCGACGCGGCCGACCTGCTGGCGGTCGCCGCCGATGTCGCGGCGGACGTCGCTCTCGATCACCGCGTTCATGATCCGGCGCGCCTCGCCGTAGGCCTCGTCGACGGGGACGGTGTAGCCCTCGGCACGGAAGCCGGCGAGGAAGCGCGGGTCGTAGGTGGTGAGGGCGGAGAGGTCCCAGGGCTCGAGGCGGTCGGTGAAGGCCTTCGGCAGGCTGCGGGCGCCCAGCACGAGGACGTCGTCGAAGGTGCGCGCCACCCGGCCCTTCGCCGGGCTCCAGCGCACCTCGGCGGTGGTCTGCATCACCGTCTGGCGGCGGCCGTTGACGATGGCGGTGACCGGGCGGCTGACGTGGTGGACGGTGCCGCGGCGGCCGGTGTAGGCGCTGCGGGTCTCGGCGTCGTAGGTCCAGTAGGGGATGTAGATGCCGTCGAGGGCGCGGTCGGCGCGGGCGTAGGCCCTGAGGTCGGAGGGCGCGAACCACAGCCGGCCGAGCCACGTCTTCAGGCCCTGGCGCGCCTCGTTCTCGGAGACGAGGAAGGGGAGCTGGGCCTGCGGCTTGATCTGGCGCTCGACGCCGGTGTCGGTGACGATCGGCGAGGCGCAGAACGGGCATTCCTTAGCGTGGATGTCGGCGTCGAACTCGATCCGCGCGCCGCAGGACGGGCACTGGGCGACGCGCAGCGCCTCGGTCTCCGAGGGCGGCAGGGCGTTCCGCTCGACGGCGCGGAGGTCGAGCTCGGGGACGCGGCCGCGGTTCTCGGGGATCCTCTCCTCGTGGCCGCAGTGGGCGCACTTCAGCGCGTCGAGCTCCGGTGCATAGCGCAGGTCGGCCCCGCAGGCGGGGCAGGGAAAGCGATGCTTCTCCACCGCCGGCGTGGCGGCGAGGCCGGGGGCTGCCTCCATCCGCGGTCAGCCGGCGGGGGGCGGCGGCGGGGCGGAGAAGAGGTCGGCGAGCTCGCCCGCGTCGCGGCCGCGCACCCAGTCGGGCCCGCCCGGGGTCCAGAACCAGGTGTCGGGGCCGATGCGGCCCTCGCCGGCCATGCGGCCGAGCTCGTCGCGGCTGAAGGGGCCGCTCGTCTCGCCGTCGACGGCGACGTGCCAGCGCTTGCCGCCCGGCGGCGGCGGCGGGGTCGCCGTGGCAGCAGCGCCGGCGGTGGCGGTAGCGTTGGTCGCGGCCGAGCCCCACGGGCCGGTGCGGGCCATGCGCTCGGCCATCGCCATGCCCATGCCCATCCCCATGCCGGCGGCCATGCCGCCGCCGCCGCCGGGGTTGGCGGCCGAGGTCGTCATCGCCTCGGCGGCGCTGAACTCGGTGTACTTGGAGAGGTCGCCGGCGATCGAGGTCGAGGTGCGCTTGTCGAGGACCTTCTCGACCTCCTCGGGCAGCGAGACGTTCTCGATGTAGAAGGCCGGGAGCTCGAGGCCGTATTCGGCGATCTTCGGGGCGATGCGCTCGTGGACGATCTTGGCGAGGTCCAGCGTGTTCGCCGCCATGTCGAGGACGGGGATGCCGGAGGCGGCGATGATCTGGCTGAAGTTCGAGACGATGACGTTGCGGATCTGGAACTCGATCTCGCTCGTGGTGAAGTCGCCGTCGGTGCCGACGATCTCGACGAGGAACTTGCCGGGATCGGTCACCCGCATGGTGTAGGTGCCGAAGGCGCGGAGGCGGACCATGCCGAACTCGGGGTCGCGGCAGGTGATCGGGTTGCGCGTCCCCCACTTCAGGTCGGTGAAGCGGCGGGTGTTGACGAAGTAGATCTCCGACTTGAACGGCGAGCGGAAGCCGTGGTCCCAGTGCTGGAGCGTGGTCAGGATCGGCATGTTGTTGGTTTCGAGCATGTAGAGCCCGGGACCGAAGACGTCGGCGAGCTGGCCCTCGTGGACGAAGACCGCGGCCTGGCCCTCGCGCACCGTCAGCTTGGCGCCGTACTTGATCGCGTGGCCCTCGCGCGCGAAGCGCCAGACGATGGTGTCGCGGGTGTCGTCCGTCCAGTGGATGACGTCGATGAACTCGCCGCGCAGGAAATCCAGGATCGACATCGGTGCCCCTCTCCCTGTTGCCCGGCCGGGACCGCAGCCGCGCAGCCAGTGGACCCCGAATATAGGGGCTCGCCGCGCCGAGCGCCAACGGTAGGTGAAGGCTGCGGCGTCGGA
>CAZEGY010000357.1:0-3626 GCA_964511815.1 uncultured Rhodovulum sp. | reverse complement strand
TCAGCGCCCGGGTCTTGCCGGTGCCGGCGCCGGCGAGGACGAGCACCGGCCCGTCGAGCGCCTCGACCGCGGCGCGCTGCGCCGGGTTCAGGCCGTCGAGGTACGGCGTCGGGCGCACGGCCCCCATCGCGCGCGCCGACAGGGGCAGCGCGCCGGTCTCGGCGGCCTCGAAGGCGTCGGCCTCGTCGCTGGTCCAGCTGCTCATCTCGCCGGCAAGCTAATGCCCGTCATGGTAAAAGGGAAGCCCGCGTTCGCCATGCGTTCCGGTCCCCGGCGATATTCCCCGCCGCTCCCCCGGAATCCGCGGCCGTTCCTCATCCCGCGCTCGAGCGGGCGGCCGCGCATCGCGCGAGACTGCCGGCACCCACCAAGGAAGGACCGCCCCATGCGCCCGATCTCCCTGCGCCACTGGCTCCGCGCCCTCCCCGCGCGGCTCGCCGAAGCCGACGCCCGCCACCGCGCCCTGCACCGCCTCGCCACCGTTCCCGACTGGCTGCTCGCCGACATGGGCCTCACCCGCGACGACGTCCGCGCCGCCGACTTCACCCGCCGGCGGTGATCGCGGCGGCGAAGCGTCCGGCGTCGACGTTGCCGCCCGAGGCGACGCAGATCACCGCATCCCCCTCGATCGCATCGCCCCGGAAGACCGCCGCCGCGAGCGAGACCGCGCCGCCGGGCTCGAGCACGATGCGGAGGTGGCGGAAGGCGAGCTCCATCGCCGCGAGCGCCTCGTCGTCGCTGACCGCGAAGCCGGGGCCGGCGAGCCGCCGCAGCACCGGAAAGGTCAGCTCCCCCGGCCGCGGCGTCAGGATCGCGTCGCAGATCGAGCCGGTCGCCGCGGCGTTGGCGACCGGATGCCCGGCGGCGAGCGAGCGCGCCATGTCGTCGAAGCCGGCGGGCTCGGCGGTGCGCACCCGCAGGCCCGGCGCTTCGGCCTCCAGCGCCAGCGCGATGCCGGCGCCGAGCCCGCCCCCGCCGCAGCAGACGACGACGTCGGCCTCGGTGACGCCGGCCTCGGCCGCCTGCCCGGCGAGCTCGAGGCCGACGGTGCCCTGGCCGGCGATGACCTGCGGGTGGTCGAAGGGCGGGACCGGGGTCAGGCCGCGCTCCGCCGCGAGGCGGCGGCCGATGGCGTCGCGGTCCTCGCTGGCGCGGTCGTAGAGCACCACCTCGGCGCCGTGGGCACGGGTGTTGTCGATCTTCACCGCCGGCGCGTCCGAGGGCATGAGGATGACCGCCGGCGCCCGGTGCGCGGCCGCGGCCCAGGCGATGCCCTGGGCGTGGTTGCCCGACGAGTAGGCGAGAACGCCGCGGGCGCGCTCGGCCGCCGACAGCGCCGAGATCGCCGACCACGCGCCGCGCGCCTTGAACGAGCCCGTCACCTGCAGGCACTCGGCCTTGACCAGCACCCGCCGCCCGGCCACGCGGTCGAGCCCCGGCGCCGAGAGGAGCGGCGTCCGGCGGATGCCCCGCGCCCGCGCCGCGGCGGCGCGGATCGCGGCGATGTCGGTCACCCGGCGACCCGCGCGAGGAGCGCGTCGAGGGCGGCGACCGCCTCGGGCTCGTCGAGGAACGGGACGTGGCCGCGGTCCGGGACCTCGGCGAAGATCATGTCCGGCCGGCGGGCGCGCATCTTCGCCGCCGACTCGGCGGTGAGCAGATCCGAGTTCGCCCCCCGGAGCAGCGCGAGCGGGATGCCGTCGAGCGCGTCGAAGAGCGGCCAGAGGTCGGCCGCGGGCTCCGCCGCCACCGCCTCGAAGCCGTCGCGGAGGCGGGCGTCGTAGTTCAGGACCGGCACGCCCGCGGCGTCGTCGAACCAGCGCCGGGCGATGACGGCCCAGCGCGCCGCGTCGAGGTCGGGGAAGGCGGCGCCCATCCGCGCCTGCAACGCGGCCGCGACGGTGGGGAAGTCCTTCGCCCGCGGCGCGACGCCGAGATAGGTCATGATCTGCGCGAGCCCCTCGGGCGCGAGCTCGGGGCCGACGTCGTTGAGAAGGACGCCGGCGAGGCGGTCCCTGACCGTCGCCGCCATGAACATCGCGACGAGCCCGCCGCGCGAGGTGCCGACGACCGTCGCCTGCGGCACCCCGACGTGGTCCAGGAACTCGACGACGTCACGGGCTTCCACCGCGACGTTGTAGTTCGTCCACTCCGGGTCGCGGTCCGACTCGCCCCGGCCGCGGAAGGTCAGGCGCAGGAGCCGCACCCGGCCGCCGAGCGCGGCGGCGAGGTCGTCGAAGTCGCGGGCGTTGCGCGTCAGGCCCGGGAGGCAGAGGACCGGGAGCCCGGCGCCCTCCTCCTCCCACGCGAGCGACAGGCCGTCGGAGGTGGTGAAGCGAGGCATGGATCTCTCCGCGGGGGTCAGAGGTATTCGGGCTGGGCCATCCCGAGGATGTGGAAGCCGCCGTCGACGAAGATGACCTCGCCCGTGGTCGCCGCCGCGAGGTCGGAGGCGAGATAGACCGCGGCACCGCCCACCGCCTCGAGCGAGGCGTTCGACCGCATCGGCGCGTTGCGCTCGGTGACGTTGTAGACCTTGCGCGCCCCGGCGATCGCGGCGCCGGCGAGGGTCCGCATCGGGCCGGGGCTGACCGCGTTGACGCGGATGCCGTCGGGCCCGAGGTCGTTGGCGAGATAGCGCACCGCGCTCTCCAGCGCCGCCTTGGCGACGCCCATCACGTTGTAGTTCGGCGTCACCCGCTGGGCGCCGATGTAGGTCAGCGTGATGACCGACCCGCCGCGCGGCATCAGCGGCGCCGCCCGCCGGGTCACGTCGACGAGGCTGTAGCACGAGATGTCGAGCGAGTTCAGGAAGTTCGCCCGGCTCGTCTCGAGGAAGCGCCCGTCGAGCTCGGCCTTGTCCGAGTAGGCGACCGCGTGGACGAGGACGTCGAGGCGCCCCCACTCCCCGGCGATGCGCTCGAAGAGCGCGTCGAGCGAGGCGGGGTCCTGCACGTCGGCGGGGAGGATCAGCCGGGCGTCGACGCTCTCGGCGAGCGGGATCACCCGCCGCCCGAAGCCCTCGCCCTGGTAGGTGAAGGCGAGCTCGGCGCCGTGCGCGGCGAAGGCCTGGGCGATGCCCCAGGCGATCGAATGGTCGTTGGCGACGCCGAGAACCAGCGCCCGTTTGCCTGCGAGGAGTCCGGCCTGCGCCACCCTGTCACCCGTGATAGCGGCTGAGGGCCAACGTCGCGTTGGTGCCCCCGAAGCCGAAGCTGTTGGAAATAACCGTGTCGAGTCCCGCCTTGTCGATGCGCGTCGTCGCGATCTCCTCGGGCCGCAGCGCCGGGTCGAGCTCGGTGACGTTGGCCGAGGCGGCGATGAAGTCGTCCTTCAGCATCAGCAGGCAGTAGATCGCCTCGTGCACCCCGGTCGCCCCGAGCGAATGGCCGGTCAGCGACTTCGTCGACGAGATCTTCGGGACGCCGGCCTCGCCGAAGACCCGGCGCACCGCCTCGACCTCGACGACGTCGCCCGCCGGCGTCGAGGTGCCGTGGGCGTTGATGTAGCCGACCGGGCGGTTGCCGATCGTCGCGAGCGCGAGCTTCATCGAGCGCTCGCCGCCCTCCCCGCTCGGCGCCACCATGTCGTAGCCGTCCGAGGTCGCGCCGTAGCCGGTCACCTCG
>CAZEGY010000356.1:0-3641 GCA_964511815.1 uncultured Rhodovulum sp. | reverse complement strand
TCGGACGCGCCCGCGCGGACCCTTTGAACCCGAGGAGGACCGATGAAGACCCGCACCCTCGACCGCCACGGCAACGGCGGCGTCACCCTGACCGAGCTCGGCTTCGGCACCGCGCCGCTCGGCAACCTCTATCGCCCGATCACCGACGAGGCCGCCCGCGCCACCCTCGACGCCGCCTGGGACGCCGGGATGCGCTACTACGACACCGCGCCGCTCTACGGCCTCGGCCTCTCCGAGACCCGGCTCAACTCCTTCCTCCGCGGCCGTCCGCGGAGCGAGGTGACGATCTCGACCAAGGTCGGCCGGCTGCTCGAGGTGGTGCCGCCCGAAAGGCGCACCGGCATCGGCAAGTTCTTCGACGTCCCCGCGCGCCGGGAGGTCTACGACTACTCCTACGACGCGATCCTCCGCTCCCTCGACTTCTCGCTCGAGCGCCTCGGCGTCGATTCGGTCGAGATCCTCTACGCCCACGACCTCGACGGCTGGGTCCACGGCTCGCGGGCGGAGTCGGACCGGCGCATCGACCAGTTCATGGCCTCGGGCTACGACGCGCTCGTCCGCCTGCGCGACGAGGGGGTGATCCGGGCGTTCGGCGCCGGGGTCAACGAGTGGCAGGTCTGCGAGGCCCTCGCCCGCCGCGGCGACTTCGACCTGTTCCTCCTCGCCGGGCGCTACACCCTGCTCGAGCAGGAGGCGCTGGCGAGCCTGCTGCCGCTCTGCGAGGAGCGGGGCATCGGCATCGTCCTCGGCGGGCCCTACAACTCCGGCATCCTCGCCACCGGCGCGAAGCCCGGCGCCTTCTACGACTACGAGCCGGCGCCGCAGGCGATCCTCGACCGCGTGGCGCGGATCGAGCGGGTCTGCGCCGCCCACGGCGTGCCGCTGGCGACGGCGGCGATGCAGTTCCCGCTGCGCCATCCGGCGGTGATCTCGGTGATCCCGGGCGGCCAGCGGCCCGAGGAGGTCGCGGCGAACGTCGCCGCGCTCGACGCGACGATCCCGGCGGCACTGTGGGCCGACCTCAAGTCCGAGGGCCTGCTGCGGGAGGACGCACCGACCGGGTAGGCGCCCGGTTTCGGCGTCGGGTCGCGGGGTCAGGTGACGGCGGCGGCGACGTGGTAGGCGGGGTCGTCCCACAGGCGGTCGCGGACGACGTCCCCGAGGATCTCCGCGGCGCGCACCACCTCGGCCTCGGTCAGGTAGAGCGGCGTGAAGCCGAAGCGCATGACGTCGGGGGCGCGGAAGTCGCCGATGACGCCGCGGGCGATCAGCGCCTGCATCGCCGCGTAGCCGTGCGCGAAGCGGAAGGAGACCTGGCTGCCGCGGCGCGCCGGGTCGCGGGGGCTGGCGAGGACGAGGTCCGGGCAGCGCGCCTCGACCTCGGCGACGAAGCGCTCCGAGAGGGCGATGGAGGCGGCGCGGACGTCGGCCATCTCGACGCCGTCCCAGACCTCGAGGGCGGCCTCGAGCGCGGCGTAGGCGAGGACCGGCGGGGTGCCGACGCGCATGCGCTCGATGCCGGGGGCCGGGCGGTAGCCGGTCTCGAAGGCGAAGGGCGCGGCGTGGCCGAACCAGCCGGCGAGGGCGGGCTCGGCGACGTCGGCGTGTTCGGGGGCGACGTAGATGAAGGCCGGGGCGCCGGGTCCGCCGTTCAGGTACTTGTAGGTGCAGCCGACGGCGAAGTCGGCGCGGCCCGCGGTCAGGTCGACCGGGATCGCCCCGGCCGAGTGGGCGAGATCCCAGACGACGAGGGCGCCGGCGGCGTGGGCGCGGGCGATCAGCCGCGGCATGTCGTGGAGGCGGCCGGTGCGGTAGTCGACCTCGGTCAGCATGACGACGGCGACGCTCTCGTCGATCGCGGCCTCCACGTCCTCGGGGGCGGGGATGCGGAGCGCGTGGCCGCGGTCGAGGAGGTGGGTGAGGCCCTGGGCCATGTAGAGGTCGGTCGGGAAGTTGCCGTCGTCGGAGAGGACGACCCGGCGGTCGGGGCGCAGGCGGAGGGCGGCGGCGAGGGCCTGGAAGACCTTGATCGACAGGGTGTCGCCGACGACGACGGTGCCCGGGGCCGCGCCGATCAGCCGGGCGATGCGGTCGCCGAGGGCGCGGGGCTTGGCGGCCCAGCCGCGGCTGTTCCAGGCGCGGATGAGCTCGCCCCCCCACTCCTCGGTCATCGTGCGCTCGACCGCGTGCACGGCGGCCCTGGGCAGCGGCCCGAGCGAGTTGCCGTCGAGGTAGATCACCCCCTCGGGCAGGGCGAAGAGGGCGCGGGTGCGGGCGAAGTCGGTCATACGATGCCTCCGCTTCCGCCGGTGACCGCCGGGCGCTCGGCGGCGACCCTGGCGCGGTAGCCCGAGCGGCGGTAGGCCGCGACCGGGTCGATGGCGGCGCCCTTGCCGGCGCGGGCCGTGGCGAGGATCGGCTCGACGTCGGTGCGGAAGGCGGCCTTGAGCGTCTGGCTCGCCATCAGCGCGTCGTTCGCCTCCTGGAAGCCGTCGAGGGCGGCGCGGTCGACGAGCAGCGCCTGGACGAAGGCGCGCTCGATCTCCATCGCCGAGACCATCAGGCTCTCGATCGGGTCGGTGACGTTGTGGCTCTGGTCGATCATGTGGGCGGGGTGGAAGCCGGGGAGGCGGCCCTCGGCGTCGACGAGCTCGTTGAAGACGAGGAACAGCCGGTAGGGGTCGATCGAGCCGGCGTCGAGGTCGTCGTCGCCGTACTTCGAGTCGTTGAAGTGGAAGCCGCCGAGCTTGCCGAACTGGATCAGGCGGGCGACGATCATCTCGATGTTGACGTTGGGGGCGTGGTGGCCGAGGTCGACGAGGCAGAAGGCCTTGGGGCCGAGCTCGGTCGCGATCAGGTAATTGGTGCCCCAGTCCTGCACCACCGTCGCGTAGAAGGCGGGCTCGTACATCTTGTGCTCGGTGAAGAGCCGCCAGTCGTCCGGCAGGCCGGCGTAGATCGCCCGCATCGCGTCGAGGTAGCGCTCGAAGGCGCGGGTGAAGTGGCTCTGGCCGGGGAAGTTCGCGCCGTCGCCGATCCAGACGGTCAGCGCCTTGGAGCCGATCGCCGCACCGATCTCGATGCATTCGAGGTTGTGCTCGACCGCCTGGGCGCGGACGGCGGCGTCGGTGTGGGAGAGCGAGCCGAACTTGTAGGAAAGGGGCTGGCCGGGGGCGTCGGCGAAGGTGTTGGAGTTCATCGCGTCGAAGCCGAGGCCGAGGTCGTCGGCCTTCTCGCGCAGCGCGGCGGGGTCGGCCTTGTCCCACGGGACGTGCAGCGACACCGTCGGCGTCGCGCCGGTCAGGCGGTGGATGACGGCGCAGTCGTCGAGCTTGTCGAAGACGCCGCGCGGCTCGCCCGGTCCGGGGAAGCGCGCGAAGCGGGTGCCGCCGGTGCCGACGCCCCACGACGGCACGGCGACGCCGAAGGCGGCGGCCCTGTCCCTGATCCGGTCGATGTCGATGCCGCGGCCGGCGAGGCGCTCGCCGAGGCTCTCGTAGTCGCGGGCGAGCGCCCGCTCCGCCGCGCCTTCGCCCTCGATCCGCGTCATTCGGTCCTCCCGGGGTTCCCGTGTCGTCGTCGCTCGCGATCACGGTTAACTGGTTAACGCCGCAGCGCCCCCGATTCCAGCATGGCGGCGT
>CAZEGY010000355.1:0-3667 GCA_964511815.1 uncultured Rhodovulum sp. | reverse complement strand
ATCGCCCGGCAATCGTCGCCGGAGGCGCGCGCGCCCGTCGGGAACAGACCTCCGCCGGAGGCGCCCCGCCCGCCGTCCCGGGCTCCCCGCAGAGCCCTCCGACGGTGCGCCATGCCTTGCACACCGCGGCGCGAACCGGGTAGAAACGGCTCAGCCCTGATTGCCAGCGAAGGTGGTGCGCCGATGAACACGATGGAGATCACGAAGTTCGTGGGGGCCATCTGCGGCAGCCTGCTCGTCTTCCTCCTCTTCCAGACCGCGGCGCACGCGATCTTCGACACATCGAGCGACGTCGTCGCCTTCTCCGTCGAGGCGCCCGAGGGCGCCGGCGGCGACGAGGCCCCTGCCGAGGAGATCGACGTCGCCGCCCTCGTCGCCGCCGCCGACCCCGCCGCGGGCGAGACCGTCTTCAAGAAGTGCGCCGCCTGCCACAAGCTCGACGGCGCCAACGGCGTCGGCCCGCACCTCGACGGCGTCGTCGGCCGCGCGATCGGCTCGGTCGACGGCTTCTCCTACTCCGACGGCATGGCCTCGCACGGCGGCGACTGGACCGCGGACAACATCTTCCACTTCGTCGACAACCCGAAGAAGTTCGTCCCCGGCACCAAGATGACCTTCGCCGGCCTGCCCAAGCCCGAGGACCGCGCCAACCTCATCGCCTACCTCGAGCAGCACGGCGGTTGAGCCCGCCCCGCCGTTCACGAAGGCTTCATACCCGCTTTACCCGCCGCCGCGCCCCGGTAGAGTGCCGGTGACCGCGTGACAGGGGACGAGCCCATGACGAAGACCGGCGCCGCCCGGATGCCCGCCGCCGCGGGCCTTCCCGCCCTCGCCTTCGCGCTCCCCGCCTTCGCCCTCGCGGTTCTCCTCGCGCTCGCCCCGGCCGCCCGTGCCGAGGAGCGCACCGCCGCGACCGAGGCGACGACGGCCACCGACGCCGGCGACGGCGCGAGCGCGGGCGAGGTCATCGTCAGCCACGGCATCTCCGCCTTCGGCGAGCTCAAGTACCCGGAGGGCTTCGCCCACTTCGACTACGTCAACCCCGACGCCCCCCAGGGCGGCACCATGAGCTTCCGCGGCACCGGCGGCAGCCAGACCTTCGACAGCCTCAACGCCTTCATCCTCAAGGGCGAGCCCGCCCAGGGCCTCGGCCTCCTCTACGACAGCCTCCTCGCCGGCTCCGCCGACGAGCCCGACTCGGCCTACGGCCTGATCGCCGAGAGCCTCGAGTACCCGAAGGACCGCTCGTGGGTCGTCTTTCACATGCGCCCCGAGGCGACCTTCTCCGACGGGGTACCGATCACCGCCGAGGACGTGGTCTTCACCTACGAAATCCTGATCGCGGAGGGCGAGCCCTTCTACCAGATCATGCTCCGCGACATCGAGAACGTCGAGGCCCTCGACCCGCACACCGTGAAGTTCACCTTCCGCGCCGACGCCGCCAAGCGCGACCTGCCGTCCCTCGTCGGCGGCCTCTCGATCCTGCCCAAGCACTACTACGACACCGTCGACTTCACCGCCTCGACCCTGACGCCCCCGGTCGGCTCCGGCGCCTTCGTCGTCAAGGACGTCCAGCCGGGCAAGTCGATCCGCTACTGCAAGAACCCCGACTACTGGGCCAGTGACCTGCCGGTCAACGTCGGCACCAACAACTTCGAGTGCATCCTCTACCAGTACTTCGCCGACAACACCGCCGCCTTCGAGGCACTCAAGGTCGGAGACTACCTCTTCCACGAGGAATTCTTCTCGAGCCTGTGGGCGACCGCCTACGACTTCCCCGCCCTGAAGAACGGCTGGGTCAAGCGCGAGACCATCGCCGACGGCCGCCCCTCGGGCACCCAGGGCTTCTGGATGAACCTCCGCCGCGACAAGCTCCAGGACCCGCGCGTCCGCGAGGCGATCGGCCTGATGTTCAACTTCGAATGGTCGAACGCCACGCTCTTCGGCGGCCTCTACGAGCGCACGACGAGCTTCTTCCAGAACTCGCCGATGGCCGCTTCCGGCCTCCCCGAGGGCGAGGAGCTCGCCATCCTCGACAAGTACCGCGCCGACCTGCCGCCCGAGATCTTCACCGAGCCCGCCTGGGAGCCCGCGGTCAACAGGCCCGAAAAGACCGACCGCGCCGCGATCCGCAAGGCCTCGAAGCTCCTCGACGAGGCCGGCTGGACCGTCGGCCCCGGCGGCCTCCGCGTCAACGACAAGGGCGAGCGGCTCTCGATCGAGTTCATCGACGACAATCCCTCCTTCGAGCGCATCACCAACCCCTTCATCCAGAACCTCCGCCAGATCGGCGTCGACGCCCGCTACCGCCAGATCGACTCGGCGCAGATGCAGGAGCGCCAGAAGAACTTCGACTACGACATCATCCCCGGCCGCCTCGTCATGTCGCTCAGCCCCTCGATCGAGCTCCGCTCGCTCTACGGCTCGCAGGGCGCCGACAGCCAGGGCACCCTCAACTTCTCCGGTCTCGCCGACCCGGTGGTCGACGCGCTCATCGAGGACGTCATCGCCTCCGACAGCCGCCCGCAGATGGAGGCGCGCGTCCGCGCCCTCGACCGGGTGATGCGCCAGAAGCAGATCTGGGTGCCGAACTGGTCGAAGGCGTCGTTCTGGGTCGCCTACTGGGACGTCTTCGGCCGCCCGGAGACCCCGCCGCTCTACGCCCGCGGCGACAGCACCTGGTGGTTCGACCAGGCGAAGTACGACAAGCTCAGGGCGGAGGGCGCGCTCCGATAATGGAAGCATGATCAGGAAAAGTGCCTTGCGGTTTTCCGCTTCGATCATGCGACAGGCGTCACCATCGGGCCGGGAACCGGCCTGATGGGCGCCTACGTCCTCCGCCGCCTGCTGCTCATCGTCCCGACCCTCTTCGGGATCCTGCTCGTCAACTTCGTGCTCGTCCAGTTCATGCCCGGCGGCCCGATCGAGCAGATCATCGCCCGCATCGAGGACCAGTCGACCGACGCGACGAGCCGGATCACCGGCGGCGGCGCCGGCGAGACCGGCGGCGGCAGCGACTACCGCGGCGCGCAAGGGCTCCCGCCCGAGTTCATCGCCAAGCTCGAGCAGCAGTTCGGCTTCGACAAGCCGGCGTGGCAGCGCTTCCTGATCATGGTCGGCAACTACCTCCGCTTCGACTTCGGCGAGAGCTACTTCCGCTCGATCTCCGTCCTCGACCTCGTGCTCGAGAAGATGCCGGTGTCGATCACCCTCGGCCTGTGGTCGACGGTGCTCGCCTACCTGATCTCGATCCCGCTCGGCATCCGCAAGGCGGTCAGGGACGGCAGCCGCTTCGACACGGCGACGTCGGGCGCGATCATCGTCGCCTACGCCATCCCGTCCTTCCTCTTCGCGGTCATGCTGCTCGTGCTCTTCGCCGGCGGCTCGTACTGGCGGATCTTCCCGCTCCGCGGCCTCACCTCCGACGACTGGGCCGAGCTCTCGCTCTGGGGCAAGGTCCTCGACTACCTCTGGCACATCACCCTGCCGGTGATCGCCTCGACGATCGGCGCCTTCGCGACGATGACGCTGCTGACCAAGAACTCCTTCCTCGACGAGATCAAGAAGCAGTACGTCGTCACCGCCCGCGCCAAGGGCCTCTCCGAGGGCCGGGTCCTCTACGGCCACGTCTTCCGCAACGCCATGCTGATCGTCATCGCCGGCTTCC
>CAZEGY010000354.1:0-3670 GCA_964511815.1 uncultured Rhodovulum sp. | reverse complement strand
TCTGTAGGCCAGGCTGGGGCTTCAGGCTATATCGCCGCAATGGGCCTGCTCGGCATGGCTCCGCTCACAATGAAAACGACCGCGTTGACGCTGAACCTGCTGGTCGCCGGGATCGGCACAGTCCAGTTCTGGCGGCTCGGGCACCTGTCTTGGCGAACGGTTTATCCGTTTGCGGTTCTCGGGTTCCCCTTCTCTCTCCTCGGTGGAGCGATCCAAATTCCCACCGGAATCTACTACCCCGTCGTCGGAACTGTCTTGTTGCTCTCCGCGGCCCAAATGTTCCGCTCAGCTCGCAAGCATAGCGCAAGCTCCTTTGTCGCCGTTGTGCCGCCGCCGTTCGTTCCGTCTCTGCTCACCGGCGCTGTCATCGGCTTTGTCTCGGGGACGACAGGAACCGGGGGAGGGGTATTCCTCGCTCCAGTCATCCTGGCGATGAACTGGGCAACGGCACGCCAAACCGCAGCAACGACAGCAGTCTACACAATCTGATGAACTCTGGCGCGGCCTTGGCGGGCGCGTATGCCTATTGGGATCATATTCCACCCGCGATTCCGGTGTGGCTCGCTGCCGTAGCGGTAGGTGGCGCCGCAGGGGCATTCTTTGGCGGCCGCTATCTTTCCGAGACATGGATGCGTTACATTCTGGCCCTGCTCTTGCTCGTATCCGGCCTGAAGCTTGTCATTTGGTGCGACGGCTCTGGGCCGAAACGGGCCAGCTCCCGCGGACGATTCACGAAGCTTTCCAGTCCGTTAACGGCGGAGACGTTATCTCGTGAAATCAGACACTTGACCCCCGTCTCGCGCGCGAGACGCCATGCGTCTCGCGCCCCCTCGCCGGCCTAGGGTGCGAGCTTGTCGATGCCGCCGTGGGCGGCGGACCACGGCAGGGGGGCGGCGAGGAAGTCCTCGACGGCGGCGAGGGTCGCGGCGTCGAAGGCCGCGGCGGCGCGGGCCTCGGCGAGCACGTCGCGCCAGGTGGCGAGCCAGTGCAGCGTCAGGCCGTGGCGGGCGAGGGTCGCCGGAGCGTCGGGGAAGACGTCGTAGTAGAAGACGACGAAGGTGTGGGCGACCTCGGCGCCGGCGGTGCGCAGCGCCTCGGCGAAGCGGATCTTCGAGCCGCCGTCGGTGGTCAGGTCCTCGACGAGGAGGACGCGGGCGCCCTCGGCGAGCGCACCCTCGATCTGGGCGTCGCGGCCGAAGCCCTTGGGTTTCTTGCGGACGTAGAGCATCGGCAGGGCGAGGCGCTCGGCGATCCAGGCGGCGAAGGGGATGCCGGCGGTCTCGCCGCCGGCCACCGCGTCGAAACGGGCGAAGCCGGCGTCGCGGAGGATCTTCGCGCAGGCGAAGTCCATCAGCGAGGCGCGGACCGCGGGGTAGGAGATGAGCTTGCGGCAGTCGATGTAGACCGGCGAGGCGAGGCCGGAGGTGAGCTTGTAGGGCGCGTCGGCGCGGAAGTGGACGGCCTCGATCTCGAGGAGCATGCGGGCGGTCAGGCGCGCCATCTCCGCGTCGGGGGGGAAGCCGGTGCCGAACATCGGTGGGTCCTTTCAGGCGGTGACGCGCCAGTGGAGGGGCTGGCCCGGCTCGAAGACGCGGACCGCGCCGGCGCCGGTCTCGACGCGGGGCGCGACGGCGACGGGCGTCTCGCTCCGGGCGAGGGTGATGGTCGCGTCGTTCGGGGCGAGGCCGTAGAAGGCCGGGCCGTGCAGGGACGCGAAGCCTTCGAGGCGGGGAAGGGCGCCCTCCTCCTCGAAGACCTGGGCGAGCCACGGGAGGGCGACGGGGGCGGAGAAGACGCCCGCGGCGCAGCACTCGGCCTCCTTGGCGTCGAGCGGGTGCGGGGCGCTGTCGGTGCCGTTGAAGAAGCGGGGGTCGCCGCCGGTGGCGGCAGCGCGCAGCGCGAGGCGGTGGCGCTCGCGCTTGACGATCGGCAGGCAGAAGAAGTGCGGACGCATGCCGCCGACAAGGAGGTGGTTCCGGTTGAGGATCAGGTGGTGGACGGTGATCGTCCCGGCGATGCCGTCGCCGCCGCCGCGGACGTAGTCGACGCCGTCGGCGGTGGTGACGTGCTCCATCACCACGCGGAGCTCGGGCAGGCGGGCGCGGAGGGGGGCGAGGACGCGCTCGATGAACACGGCCTCGCGGTCGAAGATGTCGATCGCGGGATCGGTGACCTCGCCGTGGACGCAGAGGGGGAGGCCGATCGCGGCCATGCGCTCGAGGACGGGCATGACCCGGTCGATGTCGCGGACGCCGCTCGCCGAGTTCGTCGTCGCGCCGGCGGGGTAGAGCTTGACGGCGGTGACGAGGCCCGAGGCGGCCGCGGCGGCGACGTCGGCGGGGTCGGTGCCCTCGGTCAGGTAGAGGGTCATCAGCGGCTCGAAGGACTGGCCCTCGGGGAGCGCCGCGCGGATGCGGTCGCGGTAGGCGGCCGCGTCGGCGGCGGTGACGACCGGCGGCACGAGGTTCGGCATGACGATGGCGCGGGCGAAGTCGCGCGAGGCGGGGAGGACGCCCGCGAGCATCGCGCCGTCGCGGAGGTGGAGGTGCCAGTCGTCGGGGCGGCGGAGGGTGAGGGTCTCGGGCATCGTCGCGCGGAGGCTGCGGGGGTCGAGCCCGTATGGACCGCGGCGGCCGCGGATGGCAAGGGGGCGCGGGGGCTGGCGCCCGGGTGACGTCCGGCGGCGGCGGTGGCGCCGGGCGGGGTTGAGTTCGGGGCGGGGGCGGGCGAAGGTGGCGGCCCGAGGCAGGGAGCGGACCGGGACTTGGCCTTCGAGCGCATCCATTTCGTGGCGAGCCCGGTCGCGATCGCCGAGGAGGCGCGGGCGCGCCTCGTCGTGCGGCACGGCCAGGTGCCGGCCGACACGGCGGAGGTGATCGTCGCGCTCGGGGGCGACGGGCTGATGCTCTCGACGCTGCACGCGACGACCGGCCGGGGGATCCCGGTCTACGGGATGAACCGCGGCACCGTCGGCTTCCTGATGAACACCTACTCGGACGAGCGGCTCGGCGAGCGGCTGGCGGCGGCGGAGGAGGCGGTGATCAACCCGCTGCGGATGCGGGCGGCGCGCGCCGACGGGACCAGCGTCGAGGCGCTGGCGATCAACGAGGTCTCTCTGCTGCGCATGGGGCCGCAGGCGGCGAAGATCCGCATCCTCGTCGACGGCCGCGAGCGGCTGGCGGAGCTCGTCGCCGACGGGGTGCTGCTCTCGACGCCGGCGGGGTCGACCGCCTACAACTACTCCGCCCACGGCCCGATCCTGCCGATCGGCTCGGGGGTGCTCGCCCTGACGCCGATGGCGGCCTTCCGGCCGCGGCGGTGGCGCGGCGCGCTGCTGCCCAAGGGGGCGGAGGTGACCTTCGAGGTGCTCGACCCGGTCAAGCGCCCGGTGTCGGCGGTGGCCGACTCGACGGAGGTGCGCCACGCGGTGCTGATCGAGACCGCGAGCGCGTCGGACGTGCGCCACCGCATCCTCTTCGATCCCGGCCACGGCCTCGAGGAGCGGCTGATCCGCGAGCAGTTCGTCTGAAGGGCGGCCGCGAGAGGGTCCCGGCAGGCCCGGAGGTCGTGCCCGCGCGCGCGAGGGGTCAAGCCGTCTCGCGCGCGGGACGGGGGTCAAGTCGTTGATATCGCTCGATTACACCTCGCGCGTTAACCGTCAGTTCATACT
>CAZEGY010000353.1:0-3677 GCA_964511815.1 uncultured Rhodovulum sp. | reverse complement strand
GACGCCCAGGCCAACGAGCGGCTCTCGGCGAACCTGCCCTACCTCTTCCCGGTGTCGCGCTTCGCCCACTACCTGAAGGCCATCGCCCGCGACAAGGTCGGCTCCTTCAAGGAACGCTCCGACATGCAGGTCTGGCTGACCGAGTGGATCAACCGCTACGTTCTCGCCAACCCCGCCTTCGCCGACGACAAGGCCCGCGCCAAGCGCCCCCTCGCCGCCGCCGAGGTGCAGGTCGACAGCGTCGAGGGCCGCCCCGGCTACTACAACGCGCGCTTCTACCTGCGCCCGCACTACCAGCTCGAGGGGATCAACGCCTCCCTCCGGCTGGTCTCCGAGCTGCCGTCCCTGAAGACCTGAGCATCATCCTGGAGGGGGAGACGAGAGCATGGCACGCGAAGACGGATCGACCATCAAGATCGACGGCTTTCTGAAGGTTCCCGACATCCCCGGCCCGAGCGAGCGGGACGGACACGAGGAGGAGATCGAGATCCACGGCGTGAAGTTCAACATGGAGGCGCCGCACGATCCCAACAGCCTGTCCCGCCGCGGCAGGGTCTCGATGGATATGATCGTCTTCACCAAATACTACGACATGTCGTCGCCGTACCTGAAGAAGGCGCTCTTCGACAACACGGCGCTCGCCGAGGTGGTCTTCTCCGCCCGACGCACCATCGAGGGCGAGACCTCGGACTATCTCGTCGTCACCCTGACCGACGCGTCGGTCATGACCTACGAGATGCACCAGAGCGAGAACGAGGCCGACCTCATCGAGGAGAAGGTCGGCTTCGCCTACCACGCCATCAAGTTCGTCTACGACAAGGACCACGAGATCGAGATGAGCGTGCGCGTCGGCAAGTAGCCGGCGCGGACCCGGAGCCCACGCATGCCCGACCCGACCGCCACCCCGCGCGCGACGCGCGAAGCCGTCCAGCCGTCGCTCTGGGACCGGCTGGTCAACGACCTGCCGGGGGTCGCGTCGGAGATCGACGGCCTGCGCCAGTCCCTGGCGCAGGAGATCGGCGCCGAGCGCCTCGACGCGCTCGTCGCCGCCGGCCCGCGCGGCATCGAGGCCGACGCCGCGCTCGGGCGGGGCCAGAAGGAGCTCCTGTCGCGGCTGATGCTGCAGGAGCGGCGGCGCGCCGAGATCGAGGCGCGCGGCATCGTCGTCTCGGCGGACGTGCTGCGCGAGGCGGTCCGGCGCGACATCGAGGTCCTGTTCAACACCGAGCGCTTCGAGAGCGCGCCGATGCTGACCCCGCGCGAGGCCGAGGCCTTCGCCGACGATCCGCCCTCGCTCGCCGACTATCCCGAGGTCCGCCGCAGCGTCGTCAACTACGGCGTGCCGCCCTTCGCCGGCCGCTCCAGCCGCGACTTCGACCGCGACCAGCTCGCCCGCGAGCTCAAGGCGGTCCTCGCCGCCTTCGAGCCCCGGCTCAGGGAGAGCGCCACCCGCGTCACCGTCTCCACCAGCGAGAAGACCGGCCTCGCCATCGAGATCGACGGGCTGCTCATCATGTCGCCGGCGCCGGAGCGGCTGCGGCTCAGGACTCTCGTCGACCTCGAGACCGGCCGGGCCGAGACCCGCCTCGGGGAGAGCTGAGGTGGACCGCGCCTTCCTCGAGTACTATGAGGACGAGCTCGCCCACATCCGGGTGCTGGCTGCCGAGTTCGCCGACCTGCACCCGGCAGTGGCCCGCAACCTGTCGCTCGACACCGTCCCCTGCCCCGACCCCTACGTCGAGCGCCTGCTCGAAGGCGTCGCCTTCCTCGCCGCCCGCACCCGCCTCAAGCTCGACGGCGAGGGCGCCCGCTTCGCCCGCGCCGTCCTCGACGCGCTCTACCCCGACCTCGTCGCGCCCACCCCCGCCGTCGGCATCGCCGCACTCCAGCCCGGCCAGCAGGTGCAGACCATGCTCGCCGGCCACGTGGTGCCGCGCGGCACCCGCCTCATCGCCGGCCTGCGCCCCGGCCTCACCACCCGCGCCACCTACACCACCGCCCAGGACGTCACCCTCTGGCCCGTCGAGATCGGCGCCGTCGCCTATCACCAGGACCGCAGCGCCCTCGCCGCCGCCGGCATCGGCCCCGTGGCCGGCCGCCGCGGCGAGGCGGCGCTGAAGCTCACCCTCGCCCGCACCGGCGCCGGCACCCTCGCCGAGCTCGCCCTCGACCGCCTCGACCTGCATTTCCGCAACCGCGCCAAGGCCCCGGCGCTCTTCGACACGCTCTTCGGCGCCGTCGCCGCCGCCGGGGCCCGCCCGGCCGACAGCAAGGAGCCGCTCGCCCACCTCGCCCCTGCCGCCATCGTCGGCCTCTCCGACGACGAGGCGCTGATGCCGCGCACCCGCGCCGGCTTCGAGGGCTACCGGCTCCTGCGCGAATACTTCATCCTGCCCGAGCGCTTCCACTTCGCCCGCATCGACGGCCTGCGCCCCGTCGTCGCCCGCTCGCCCGACGGCATCGAGCTCGTGTTCCTGCTGCGCCGCCCGGCGCCGGAACTCGCCGACCTCCGCCCCGCCGACCTGCAGCTCTTCGCCACCCCGGTCATCAACCTCTTCGAGCGCGACTGCAACGTCATCGAGATCGACCCGCGCCGCCCCCGCCAGGTGGTACACGCCGACCGCACCCGCCCCCGCGACTTCGAGATCTACCGCCTCACCACCGTCGAGGACGCCGACCGCGACGGCCCGGACGCCCGCATCCCGGCGCTCTTCAGCTTCAGCCAGACCGGCGCCGGCGCCGTCTGGTCCACCGAGCGCCGCCCCCGCCGCCCCGGCGAGGACGAGCGCCGCCAGGGACGGCTGCGCACCTCCTACGCCGGCGACGACGTCTTCATCACCCTCTCTGCCCCGCCCGGCGCCACCGTCGACGCCACGCTGCGCCGCATCGCGCCCCGCGCGCTCTGCACCAACCGCGACCTCGCCATCCTCGACGACCAGCCGCAGCTCACCATCGAGAGCGGCGACCCGGTGCAGGCCGTCACCCTGCTCGGCGCCCTGCGCCCGCCGCGCCCGGCCCTGCCCGCCGTCGCCTCCGGCCGCGTCGGCGAGAGCCGCGCCGACGACCTCGCCTGGCGCATGGTCGCCCAGCTCTCGCTCAACTACCTCGGCCTCGCCGTCGAGGGCGGCGCGCTCGAGCCCTTGCGCGCCACCCTCGACCTCTACGCCGACCGCGGCGACCCGGCGCTGACCCGCCACGCCCGGGCGCTGGCCGGCGTCGAGGCCCGCCCGGTCATCGAGCGCCTGCCGATCGCCGGCCCGATGTGCTTCGGCCGCGGCACCGAAGTCACCCTCACCGTCGACGACGCGCTGTTCGCTGGCCACAGCGCCCTGCTCCTGCCGGCGCTGCTCGCCCGGCTCTTCGCCCGCTACGCCGCGGTGAACGCCTTCGTGCAGACCCGGACCAGGCTCCTGCATAGCCACGAGGAGGTGCCATGGCCGATCACGCTCGGCAACCGCAGCCTCGTCTGACCGGGACCCCGTTCGATCCCTTCCGCCTCCGGCCCGGTGTCGCGCGCAACGGTGCCACATGCACTTCGCGGATTTGTCCGTCGACACTCCGACGCACCAGCCAGGCAGGCGCGCGCGGACTGCCAGCCGTCGGCTCAGCCTTTCCCCCCTCGGCCTCCGCGCTCGCGCGCTCCGGCCGACGAACCGGCGCGACGCAGTGCGTCGCTC
>CAZEGY010000352.1:0-3699 GCA_964511815.1 uncultured Rhodovulum sp. | reverse complement strand
GGTTACACGTCGCACCGGAATGATGTAAGAGAGCAACAGTCGAGCTGTCACGAAGCGTCACGGAAGAATGCGCAGCCATACCCTGACCCAGGCCGGACTCCGTCTGGAACGCTGGATCAACAGGCACAACATCAAGCAGGCCAGCGTCTGGGCGCTCGTCGGGCTTGGACCGTTGCTCGCGATCGCGACGGCGGCCGTCCTGTCCGAGATGCAATGGCTCGGCAGCGGCAGGATGCTGCGCCCGATCCTGCTCGCCGACTTCGTCTACGCCCTCGTTCTCGCCACCTTCGTCGTCCAGCGCATCGCCACGATGATCGCCGAGCGGCGGCGGCGGTCGGCGGGGTCGAAGCTGCACGTGCGGCTGGTGCGCTTCTTCACCCTGATCGCGCTGATCCCGACGATCCTCGTCGCGGTCTTCGCGACGATCACCCTCAACTTCGGCCTCGAGGGCTGGTTCTCCGACCGGGTGCGCGACGTGGTCTCGAACTCGCTCGCCGCGGCGCAGGCCTACGAGGACGAACACCGCGTCACCCTCCAGGAGGACGCCCGCCAGCTCGGGGGCTTCCTCGACGAGCAGAAGGCGCGCAACCCGCTGCTCGTCGGCGGCCAGCTCCGCGACCTGCTGACCCGCGGCCAGCTCCAGATGCAGCGGGCGCTGCCCAAGGCCTACGTCATCGACGGCGACGGCCAGCTCCGGGCGCGGGGGGAGCGGAGCTATCTCTTCTGGTACGCCGCCCCGACGCCCGGCGACGTCGAGCGGGCGCGGACGGGGGAGACCGTCATCATCCAGGACTGGGAGAACAACCAGTTCTGGGCGCTCCTCCAGCTCAAGGCGTTCCCCGATCACTTCCTCTACGTCAGCCGCGACGTCGACGGGAAGATCCTCGCGCTCCTCGACGACACCCAGGCGACCGTGCGCCTCTACGAGCAGCTCGAGGCCGACCGCGGGCGGCTGCTCTTCGAGTTCGCCCTCGTCTACATCGGCTTCGCGCTCGTCGTCATCCTCGGGGCGATGTGGACCGGCCTGTGGTTCGCCGAGCGGCTGTCGCGGCCGGTCGGCCGGCTCGCCTCGGCGGCGGAGCGGGTCGGGCACGGCGATCTCGACGTGCGGGTGCGCGAGGAGAAGGGCGACGACGAGATCGCGCTCCTCGGGCGGACGTTCAACGAGATGACCCGCCAGGTGAAGGGCCAGCGCGACGAGCTCATCGCCGCGAACGCCGAGACCGAGCGCCGGCGGCGGCTCTTCGACTCGGTCCTCTCCGGGGTGACCGCGGGCGTCATCGGCCTCGACGGGGCGGGGCGGATCGAGATGATGAACACCGCCGCGGCGACCCTCGTCGACCTCGACCCCGAGGCCGCCGTCGGCCGGGCAATCTCCGAGGCGGTGCCCGAGTTCGCCGACCTCCTCCACCGCCTCGACGAGCGCAAGAGCGGCGTCTCCCAGGCCGAGGTCAAGCTCCGCCGCCGCACCCGCGAGCGCGACCTCCTCGTCCGCATCGCCGGGCGCACCGCCGACGACGGCCACCTCGAGGGCTTCGTCGTCTCCTTCGACGACGTGACCGACCTCGTCGTCGCCCAGCGCATGGCGGCGTGGGGCGACGTCGCCCGGCGCATCGCCCACGAGGTCAAGAACCCGCTGACCCCGATCCAGCTCTCGGCCGAGCGGCTGCGGCGCAAGTTCGGGCCGATGGTCGGCGCGGAGCGCCCGGCGCTCGAGCAGTACGCCGACGTCATCGTGCGCCAGACCAACGACCTGCGCCGCATCGTCGACGAGTTCTCGAAGTTCGCGCGGATGCCGGCGCCCGAGCGCAAGTCGCTCGACCTCGGCAAGCTCGTCTCCGAGGCCGTCGTCCTTCAGGAGACCGCCCACCCCGACGTGCGCTACCGCCTCGAGCTGCCCGAGCCCGCGGTGCTCGCCCACCTCGACGGGACGATGATCAACCAGGCCTTCACCAACCTCCTCAAGAACGCCGCCGAGGCGATCGAGGAGCGGCTGACCAAGGACCCCGCCGGGCCTTCGGGCGAGATCCGCGTCGCGCTGGCGGCGACGCCCGAGCAGCTGACGATCGACATCCAGGACAACGGCATCGGCCTTCCCGAACAGCCGGCGCGGCTCTTCGAGCCCTACGTCACCCATCGCGCCAAGGGCACCGGGCTCGGGCTGCCGATCGTCAAGAAGATCATCGAGGAGCACGACGGCACCCTCGATCTCGTGCCGGCGCCGCCCTTCGCGGACGGCGCGCCGCCCGGGGCGTGGGCGCGGATCGTGCTGCCGCAGGCGACGACGGGCCGCGGCTGGGAAGACGACGAGAAGACCAAGATTACCGAGAAGTTGAGGGAGAGCATGTGATGACCGATATCCTCGTGGTCGACGACGAGCCCGACATCCGGTCCCTGATCGGCGACATCCTGGAGGACGAGGGCCACGGCGTCCGCATGGCGTGGGACAGCGACACCGCCTTCGCCGAGATCGACGCCGCGGCGCCCGACCTCGTCATCCTCGACATCTGGCTGAAGGACTCGCGCCTCGACGGCATCGACATCCTGAAGCGGGTGAAGCGCGACAACCCCGGGATCCCGATCGTCATCATCTCCGGCCACGGCAACATCGAGATCGCCGTCGCCGCGATCAAGCAGGGCGCCTACGACTTCATCGAGAAGCCGTTCAACATCGACCAGCTGATGGTGGTCATCGGCCGCGCCCTCGAGACCTCGCGGCTCCGGCGGGAGAACGCCCAGCTCAAGGGCGGCGCCACCGCCAGGGCGGCGATGATCGGCGGCTCGGCCGCGTTCCGCCAGATGAAGAACCAGCTCGACAAGGTGGCGCGGACCAACAGCCGGGTGATGCTGACCGGCCCCGCCGGCGCCGGCAAGGAGGTGGCGGCGCGCTACCTCCATCGCCACTCCGAGCGCGCCAAGGGCCCGTTCGTCACGGTGAACTCGGCCTCGATCGCCCCCGAGCAGATGGAGGAGGTGCTCTTCGGCCGCGAGACCCCCGAGCGCGGCGTCGAGCCCGGGCTCTTCGAGCGCGCCCACACCGGCATCCTCTTCTTCGACGAGGTCGCCGACATGCCGACGGGCACCCAGTCGAAGATCCTCCGCGTCCTCGTCGACCAGGCCTTCCAGCGGGTCGGCGGCGCCAACACCGTCCGGGTCGATGTCCGCGTCATCTCGGCGACGACGCGCGACCTCGGCCGCGAGGTCCAGGGCGGGCGCTTCCGCACCGAGCTCTTCCACCGCCTGAACGTCGTGCCGGTCGCCGTCCCGGGCCTCGAGGCGCGCCGCGAGGACATTCCCGAGCTCGCCCGCAGCTTCCTCGATGAGCTGAACGCCGCCCAGGGCCTGCCTGCCCGCACCCTCGCCCCCGAGGCCGAGGCCCAGCTCCAGACCATGCGCTGGCCGGGCAACGTCCGCCAGCTCAGGAACACCCTCGAGCGCGCGCTGATCCTCGGCCCCGACCAGGGCGCGATCGAGCCGGAGGAGCTCGTCCTCGACATGCCGCAGAACGGCACCTCGGCGAACGGGATGCTCGGCGCCGCCTTCGCCGGGCTCGCGCTCCGCGAGGCGCGGGAGATGTTCGAGCGCGAGTACCTGATCGCCCAGATCAACCGGTTCGGCGGCAACATCTCCCGCACCGCGAGCTTCGTCGGCATGGAGCGCTCGGCGCTGCACCGCAAGCTCAAGTCGCTGAACGTCATC
>CAZEGY010000351.1:0-3699 GCA_964511815.1 uncultured Rhodovulum sp. | reverse complement strand
TAGAGCATCGGCGCCTCGTCGCGCTCGCCCTCGCCGATGACGACGGTGCCCTTGATGTCGAGCATGTCGAGCTGGGTGCGCATGGCGTCGACCGCGGCCTGGTCGGCGGCCTTCTCGTTGCCCTGGCCGACGAGCTTCGCCGCGGCGATCGCCGCCGCCTCGGACACGCGGGCGAGGCCCAGCGACAGCATTCGGTCGGCGAAGATTTCGTCGGACATGGGGAAACACCGGGGCTCGTTGCGATACGCAGCCGTTCTAGGCGACCCGCCCGAACGGGGCAAGCCGCACGCGGAGCACGAGGGGGGCGCACGGGGGCCGCACGGGGGCCGCACCGGCGCCCCGCGCTTGTGAGCGGTCGCGCCCGGGGATAGACCGGCGCCATGTCCGATCCCGACGGGCCCGACGGGGCCGCGCGCAAGAGCTACCACCACGGCAACCTGCGCGAGGCGCTGGTCCGGGCGACGCTCGGGCTGATCGAGGAGCGCGGCCCCTTGGGCTTCACCCTCGCCGAGGCCGCGCGCGTCGCGGGCGTCAGCGCCGCCGCGCCCTACCGCCACTTCCGCGGCCGCGACGAGCTCATCGAGGAGGTCGCCGCCCGCGGCTTCGCCATGTTCGCCGACCGCCTCGCCGCGGCGTGGAACGACGGCCGCCCCTCGGGCCTCTCGTCGTTCATGGCGATGGGCCGCGCCTACGTCGACTTCGCCCGCCAGAACCCGGGCTTCTACGCCGCGATGTTCGAGAGCGGCGTCTCGATCGCCGGCAACCCCGAGCTCGCCCGCGCCTCCGACCGGGCGATGTCGGTGCTCGTCCGCGCCGCCGAGCGCCTGTCCGAGCCGCTGCCCCCCGACCGCCGCCCGCCGCCGGCGATGGTCGCGAACCACGTCTGGGCCTTCTCCCACGGCGTCGTCGAGCTCTTCGGCCGCGGCAAGCCCGGGGCGCGGGCGCCCTACTCGGCCGACGAGATGCTGGAGAGCGGCACGGTGATCTACCTCCGCGGCCTCGGCATCATCCCGCCCTGAGGCGCCGACCCCGGCGCCGGCCTCTTCGGCGCGGCCCTTGCCTCGGGTTCCCGAGTGTTTTAGTCGTGTCTTGCGTCGCGGCGGCGCGGCGACCCGTGCGCCCTTGATCTCGGCCGCGCCTCGCCTACGATCGCAATCGAGTCAGCGATGCGCGCGCGCTAGCCACCTCGCCCGGGGAAGCTGGAGACGGTGCTGACGGTGGGAACCACTCTTGTCGCGAGGACGAAGCGCGCCGACGGCCGTCTCGCCGCGGCGATCCGGCGCCGGCCGGTCCTCGCCCGCTGGCTGCTCGCCGGGCCCGGCGCCATCCTCGCCGGCGTCGCGACGATGATGGCGATGCCGCTGTGGATGCCCCCCGGGGCCGCCGGGGTCAACGACATCGCGCTGCCGATCGTCCTGACGCCGCTCTTCTGGGCGGTGCCGTTCTTCTACGCGGTGCTCGAGGAGAACCTCGTCCGGGCGACGGTGGTGCTCGGCGCCGTCATTCTCGTCCAGGCCGCGGCGATCGCCGCGAGCCTCGTCGGCTGAGGGAGGGCACGGGTGTTCGGTCTCAGCCAGATCCAGCTCAAGCGGCTCACCGCGATCCACGGCTGGTCGGCGGTCGTCCTCGGCCTCCTGCTCTACGCGGTCATCGCCACCGGCGCCGTCGCGGTCTTCGCCACCGAGATCGGCCGCTGGTCGGCGGGCACCCCGCGCTCCGCCCCGGCGCTCGAGGGCCCGATCGACCGGACGATCCGCCAGCTCGCCGGCGAGGTCGACCCGAAGTACCTCCACGACATCGGCATCTGGGCCGGCGCGGGCAGCGACCTCGTCGTCAACTTCCACGACCACGCGCTCAACCCCGCGAGCGGCGTCGAGGAGGACTTCGGCACGATCTTCCGCGTCGACGGCCGCACCGGCGAGGTTCACGAGCGCCACGACGGCTTCATCTGGGAGAAGGCGGCGAACTACGAGGAGAGCGCGCTCCGCCACTTCCTCGTCGACCTCCACGTCCAGCTCTACATGCCGTCGCCGTGGGGCCTGATCGTCACCGGCATCCTCGGGCTGACGATGATGGCCGCGGTGGTCTCGGGCGTGCTCATGCACCGCCACGTGATCCGCGACCTCTTCGTCGCCGAGCGTCCCGGGCGCCGCCTCGTCTCCGCCCGCGACCGCCACGTCCTCGCCGCGAGCTGGGGCATCCCCTTCGCCTTCCTGCTCGCCTTCACCGGCTCGTTCTTCAGCTTCGCGAGCTCGGTCGGCCTGCCGCTCGTCGCCCTGACCGCCTTCGGCGGCGACCAGGAGAAGATGATCGAGACCCTCTACGAGCCGCCGGTCCCCGAGAACGCCGCCCCGCGCCAGCTCGCGAGCCTCGACTACGTCGTCGCCGACTCGGTCGCCCGCGCCGGCTCGCCGTCGACCTACATCGGCATCTCCAACTACGGCCGCGCCGACGCCCGCATCTTCGTCTGGCACGACCCCTCCGAGGGCGGGCTCCTCTACGTCACCAACGTCTACGACGGCCCGACCCGCGCCTTCCTCGGCCGCAACGCCCCGATCGGCACCGCGCCGTCGGCCGGGGGCGCGCTCTACGGGCTCATGTACCCGCTCCACTTCGGCCACTTCGCCGGGACGCTCTCCAAGGTCGTCTGGGGCGCCCTCGGGATCGCGACGTGCTTCGTCATCCTCTCGGGCTTCCACCTCTGGGCGCGGCGCCGCGCCGACGAGCGGCTCTGGCGCGGCTTCGACCGGGCGGTGCGGATCTTCGGCTATGGCCTGCCGGTGGCGATGCTCGCCTCGGGCTACGCCTTCTTCCTGTCGCGCCCGGCGGCCGACCCGTTCTTCTGGACGCCGGCGGGCTTCGTCCTCGGCGCCGCCGGCGCCATCGCCCTCGGGCTCGGCAACCACGACGCCGAGGCTCTCGGCGCCCGCTACCGCCGCCTCCTCGCCGTCGCCTGCCTGGCGCTGCCGATCCTGCGCATGGCGACGGGCGGGATGGACTGGGCCGAGGCGCTCCTCGCGCGCCAGACCGACGTGCTCGCCGTCGACCTCTTCCTCTTCATCTCCGGCGTCGCGCTGCTGCGCTGGCGCTCGTCCGCCGCGGCCGCCCGCGCGGCCGGGGAACGAGGCCCCACCGACGTCGCCGACGCGCTCCCGGGGCCGGCGGAATGATCGTCGCCGCCACGCTCGCCGGCACCGCGGTCAGCTTCGCGGCGATCGGCTACCTCGCCGCCACCGACCCGAAGCGGCGCAGCGCCTTCCGCCTGCCGCCCGTCGCCCGCCGTCATCCGCGCCTCGCCTGGGCGGCGCTGCTCGCGCCCGGCGCCGTCGTCGCCGCGCTCGCCGGCGGCGGCGGCTTCCTCGCGTGGTTCGGGGCGGTCACCGTCGTCGGCTGGGCGGTCGCAGCAATGCGGCCGGACGGCTCCGGCGCCCTCGGCCTCGCCCTCGCCGACGCGCGCGCCCGCCTCCGCGACCTTTCGGCCGCGGCGGCGCAGGCGCTGCGCCCCGCCGTCGCCGGCATCGCCGCCCGCCTCGCCGCCCTGCGCCCGGCGCTCCCCGCCCGGACGCCCGCCGCGCCCGACCCCGGCCGCGTCGCCGCGCTCGAGGCCCGCGTCTCGGCGCTCGAGGCCGAGCTCGCCGCCCTCCGCGGCGCCGCGCGCGAGGAGCGCGCCGACGCGGTGATCTTCGAGCTTCCGCTCCC
>CAZEGY010000350.1:0-3735 GCA_964511815.1 uncultured Rhodovulum sp. | reverse complement strand
TCGTTCTGGCCGCGCCAGGTGGGCAGCGTGTCCTGAACGGCTTCGAGCGCCTCCGACAGGCAGGTGACGTTGCCGTGGCCGAAGATCGCAAACACGCCGGCGAACAGGGGGGCCCGCTCGCCGTCGATCTCGGTGAACTGGTTGCACAGATAGCGTACCAGCGCCTGCGCCATGGTCAGGCGGACGGTCGATCGGGTCATCTGATTCCTCCCCAAGCTTCGTGGCTGCGCCTGCTTACGAAATGTGGATTGACAAAACAAGAGACATGCAACAAACGTTGCGCACTTTCCAGGGAGGAACCGATGGTTCGAATCGCCGTGCTCGGCTGTGGCCGCATCGGGCGCATGCACGCCACCAACATCGCGGCGCATCCGCGCGCGGAGCTCGGCGGCGTGTTCGACGTCCACCGACCGGCCGCCGTCGAGGTCGCCGAGGGCCTCGGCGCCCGGCTCTTCGACTCGGCCGAGGACGTCCTCGCCAGCGCCGACGTCGACGCGGTGCTGATCGCGAGCTCGACGCCGACCCACTCGGACCTCATCGAGGCGTCGGTCGCGGCGGGCAAGCCCGTGCTCTGCGAGAAGCCGATCGACCTCAGCCTCGCGCGGGTCACGCTCTGCGCCGAGCGCATCGGCGGCACGTCGGTGCCGATCATGCTCGGCTTCGTGCGCCGGTTCGACCCCGGTCATCGCGCGGTGCAGCGGGCGGTCCGCGACGGCCGGCTGGGCGAGCTGCACCAGGTGGCGATCACCTCGCGCGATCCCGGGCTGGCGCCGGTCGGCTACCTGAAGGAGTCGGGCGGCATCTTCCGGGACATGACGATCCACGACTTCGACATGGCCCGCTTCGTCCTCGGCGAGGAGGTCGCGACCGTCACCGCGAGCGGGAGCCGCCTCGTCGCGCCGGAGACGATGGCGGAGCTCGGCGACTTCGACACCGTGACCGTCCTGCTGACCACCGCGTCGGGCAAGCAGTGCGTCATCACCAACTCCCGCCGCGCGACCTACGGCTACGACCAGCGGGTGGAGGCCTTCGGCAGCGAGGGCATGGCGATCTCCGAGAACGTGCGGGAGAACGACGCGACCTTCCACGGCGCGGGCTTCACCGGCAGGGGGGCGCCCTTGCTCGACTTCTTCATCGAGCGCTACGCGGCCGCGTTCGCGGCGGAGATCTCGTCCTTCGTCGACTCGGTCGAGACCGGATCGCCGCCCGAAGTCGGGTTCGAGGACGGACGCCTCGCGCTGGTCCTCGCGGAGGCGGCGTTGAAGTCGGCGACCGAGGGCCGGGTCGTGAACGTCAGCGAGATCGGTTGAGGCGATGTACCAGAAGTTCGGACTCTTCATCGGCATCGTCGCGGCCGTCACCGCCGGGAACTTCCCCGCCGCCCTGGCCGCCTCCGAGGCGCCCTTCGGCGGCACCCGCTACTCGGGCATGGGCAGGGAAGGGGGGTCGGAGGGCATCGCCGACTACCTCGACACCAAGCTCGCCCAGATCGTGTTCTGAGGCCCGCGATGATCAGGAACGAGCTCAAGCAGACCTGGGCCGAGGGCCGGCCGACGATCAACGGCTGGCTGTCGATCGGCAACCCCTTCACCGCCGAGATCATGGCGGCGCAGGGCTACGACAGCGTCACCATCGACGTCCAGCACGGCGCGCTCGACTACTCCTCGGTGCTGCCGATGTTCCAGGCGATGCGCGCCTCGGGGGTCGTGCCGATGGCGCGCGTTCCGTGGCTCGAGCCCGGCATCGTCATGAAGGTGCTCGACGCCGGCGCCTACGGGGTCATCTGCCCGATGGTGAACACCCCCGAACAGGCGGCGGAGTTCGTCAGCTACCTGCGCTATCCGCCGTTCGGCCAGCGCAGCTTCGGCCCGACCCGCGCCAACTTCTCGGCCGGCGCCAACTACGCGGGCGAGGCGAACGACGAGATCCTCGGCTTCGTCATGATCGAGACCGCGCAGGGAATGGAGAATCTCGACGCGATCGCCGCCACGCCCGGCCTCGACGGCATCTACGTCGGGCCGGCCGACCTCACCCTCGGTCTCACGCAAGGGCGGCTCACCCCGGGCTTCGATCGCGAGGAGCCGGAGATGATCGCGGCGCTGCAGGAGATCGTCACCGCCTGCAAGAAGCACGGCATCCGCGCCGCGCTCCACTGCGGCACGCCGGAGTACGCGGCGCGCGCGATCGGCTGGGGCTTCGACATGACGACCGTCAGCGGCGACTCGCGCCTTCTCGCGGCAGCGGCGGCCGCCAGCGTGAAGGCGTTCCGCGACCTGACGGGCTCCGGCGCGAGAACCGGCACGGGCGGCGCCGAGCCCGCCGCCGGGAAGGGAAGCTACTGATGCCCCACGTCCTCGTCGCCGGAAAGCTGCACCCGAGCGGTCTCGCGCTCCTCGAGGCGCGGGCCGACGTCACCTTCGACTATGTCGAGGAGATCTCCGAGCCGAGCTACGCCCCGCTGATCGGCGCCGCCGACGGACTCGTCATCCGCACCCAGCCGCTTTCGGCGGAAACCGTCAGGAAGGCCGACCGGCTCCGCGTCGTCTCGCGGCACGGCGTCGGCTACGACGCGGTCGACCTCCCGTCGCTCAACGACCGCGGCATCGCCCTCGCGGTCTGCGGCGACGTCAACTCGGTGTCGGTCGCCGAGCAGGCGATGATGCTGTTGCTCGCGGCCGCGAAGCGGGCGCTGCGCGGTGATCGCGCCGTGCGGGGCGGCGACTGGAGGTGGCGCAACCGCCTCGAGCAGGGCGAGCTCTCGGGCAAGCGGCTGCTGATCGTCGGCTACGGCCGCAGCGGACGCCACGTCGCCCGAATGGCCTCGGGCTTCGGCATGGAGATCCGCGCCTTCGATCCCTTCCTTCACCGGCAGGGCTGGCCGGAGGGAGCGGCCGCTCCGGTGGAGACGCTGGTCGATGGCCTCGCCTGGGCCGATTTCGTCTCGATCCATGCGCCGAAGGGGGACGCGCCGCTGATCGCCGCGGCCGAGCTCGCGGCGATGAAGCCGTCCGCCATCCTCGTGAACACCGCGCGCGGCGGCGTCGTCGACGAGGCGGCGCTGATCGCGGCGCTGAAGGATGGCCGGCTCGCCGCCGCCGGGCTCGACGTCTTCGACGACGAGCCGCCCGCGTCCGACAATCCCCTGCTCGCGATGGATCAGGTGGTCCTTTCCCCGCACATCGCCGGCCTGACGACCGAATGCGCCGAGCGCATGGCGGTCTCCTCGGTCCAGAACGTGCTCGACTTCTTCGCCGGCGACCTCGACCCGGCTCTCGTCGTCAACGGAGGCCATGCCAATGGCAGGTAAGAAGCCCAGCCTGCGGATCGGTCTGATCGGCACCGGGTTCATGGGAAAGACCCACGTCTTCGGCTTCGCGGCCGCGCCGCGGGTGTTCGACCTGCCCTACGAGCTGGTCCTGCACACCGTGGCCGACCGCACCGAGGAGCTCGCCGCCGGCGCGGCGACGGCGCTCGGCTTCGCCAGGGGAACGGCGGACTGGCGGACGCTCGTCGCCGACCCCGAGATCGACCTCGTCGACATCACCGCGCCGAACGCGCTGCACAAGGAGATGGCGCTCGCCGCCATCGCCGCCGGCAAGCACGTCTACTGCGAGAAGCCGCTGGCGCCGCTCGCCGCGGATGCCCGCGAGATGGCCGAGGCGGCGGAGGCTGCCGGCGTCAAGACCCAGGTCGGCTTCAACTATCTCTGCAACCCGATGCTGTCGCTCGCCCGCG
>CAZEGY010000349.1:0-3743 GCA_964511815.1 uncultured Rhodovulum sp. | reverse complement strand
AGAATCCGAAGAAGGCGCAGGAGCGCTTCGACGCGGCCTTCGCCCAGATCCAGTAACCACTGGCGGTCCAGCCCGATCCGCCGGCTACCGCGCCATCGCGAGCAGCGCGTCGAGGTCGAGATGGGCCTCGAGGTGGCGGGCCACGGCGTCGAGCGCCGCCTCGACGCCGGCCTCGTAGGCCGTCCCCGAGACCGTCCCCGGGGCCGCGCCGCCGAGGCGGGCGAGCCAGGCGCCGCGCTGGGCGTCGTCGGCGAAGAGGCCGTGGACGTAGGTGCCGGCCACGCGCCCGTCGGGCGCGACCGCGCCCTCGGGACGGCCGTCGGCGAGGGTGGCGAAGCGGCGGGCGCGGTCGGGGCCTTCGGTGCGGCCCATGTGCATCTCGTAGCCGGCGAAGGCGACGCCGTCGGCGGTGTGGCCGGTGACGGTCGCGAGGCGCTTGTCGGCGGTGAGCACGGTCTCGACGTCGAGGAGGCCGAGGCCGGGGTGGACGCCGGGCGGTCCCTCGATGCCGTCGGGGTCGGCGATGGTGCGGCCGAGCATCTGGTAGCCGCCGCAAAGCCCGAGGACGCTGCCGCCGCGGCGGACATGGGCGGCGATGTCGATGTCGAAGCCGCCGGCGCGAAGCGCCGCAAGGCCCGCGAGGGTGGACTTCGAGCCGGGAAGCAGCACGAGAGCGGCGTCGCCGGGAAGTGCCGCGCCCGGGCGGACGCGGACGAGATCGACCGTGGGCTCGGCGGCGAGCGGGTCGAGGTCGTCGAAGTTGGCGATGTGGGGCAGGATCGGCACCGCGATGCGGAGCGCGCCCGCCCGCGGGCCGGGATCGGCGGTGCGCTCGAGGGCGAGGGCGTCCTCGGCCGGGAGGCGGGCGGCGGCGGGCGTGTGGGGGACGAGGCCGACCGGGGTCCAGCCGGTCCGCGCGGCGACGAAGTCCATGCCGTCGCGAAACAGCGCGGGATCGCCGCGGAAGCGGTTGACGATGAAGCCGCGGATCAGGGCGGCGTCCTCCGGGGCGAGCACCGCCCTGGTGCCGACGAGGCTGGCGATGACGCCGCCGCGGTCGATGTCGCCGATCAGGATCACCGGCGCGGCGGCGGCGCGGGCGAAGCCCATGTTGGCGATGTCGCGCGCCCGCAGGTTCACCTCGGAGGCGCTGCCCGCCCCCTCGACGAGGACGAGGTCGGCCTCGGCGCGGAGGCGCCCGAAGCTGTCGAGGACGGCCGGGAGCAGGTCCGCCTTGCGCCGCTGCCAGGCGCTGGCGCTGGCGGTGCCGACGACGCGGCCGTGGACGACGACCTGGGCGCCGAGGGCGCTCTCGGGCTTCAGCAGCACCGGGTTCATGTCGACGGTGGCGGCGACCCGCGCGGCGCGGGCCTGGAGCGCCTGGGCGCGGCCGATCTCGCCGCCGTCGGCGGTGACCGCGGCGTTGTTCGACATGTTCTGCGGCTTGAAGGGACGCACGCGGAGGCCGCGGTCGGCGAAGGCGCGGGCGAGGCCGGCGACGATCAGCGACTTGCCGACGTCGGAGCCGGTGCCCTGGAACATGAGGGTGCGGGCGGGCATGGGGTCAGGGGTCAGCGGCGATTCGTGTCCACGTCGCATGGACGTCGCCGTGCACGCGCCACGCACCGGCACTCCGGGCGGCGGCGACGGGGCGACCGCCGGCCACGGCGCCGTGTCGGCTCCGGCGCGGTCGGCCCGCCCCGCGACGGCCGGTCGTTAATCCTGCGCGCGGTCCGCGCTTCGCGGCGCGGCGCCCGGACGCTACGCTGATAAGGGGGTCTCGCGGCGTTAACCAGTTTACCATGACGCGGCCGCCCGACCGGGGGCGGGCCGGCGTTGCTGCGCGCATCGCTCAGAACTCGATCCCCGCCTGGGCCTTGACGCCGGCGGCGAAGGGGTGGCGGACGAGGGCGAACTCGGTGACGAGGTCGGCCGCCTCGACAAGCCCGGGCTTGGCGTTGCGGCCGGTGACGACGACGTGGAGGTCGGGGCGGCGGGCGGCGAGCGCCGCCACCACCCGGTCGAGGTCGAGGTAGTCGTAGCGGAGCGCGATGTTGAGCTCGTCGAGGACGACGAGCGCGATCGCCGGGTCGGCGATCAGCGTCTCGGCCTTGTCCCAGGCGCGCTCGGCGGCGGCGACGTCGCGGCGGAGGTCCTGGGTGTCCCAGGTGAAGCCCTCGCCCATCGTGTGCCAGGCCACGGCGTCGCCGAAGGCGGCGAGCGCCCGGCGCTCGCCGGTGTCGCGGGCGCCCTTGACGAACTGGACGACGCCGACGCGGCGGCCGTGGCCGAGCATGCGGAGCGCGAGGCCGAAGGCCGCGGTCGACTTGCCCTTGCCGGGGCCGGTGTGGACGAGGAGGAGGCCCTTCTCGACGGTCTTGCCGGCGACCTCGGCGTCCTGCACGGCCTTGCGCCTGGCCATCTTCGCGCGGTGGCGCTCGGCGGTGGCGTCGTCGATCTCGGGCATGGTCGCTCTCCCTCGGGATGGCGGCCCCGGCGCCGCGGAGCGCCGCCGGGGACCGGAGGGCCGCGCCTCAGGCGGGCTGCGGCGCCGGCTGGCCGAGGTCGGCCGCGAAGCGCGGGCGCAGGACGGCGACCGCGTAGCCGAGCAGCACCCAGAAGACGAGGTTCGTCACCGTCACCGCGACGACGAAGCGGTGGTGGAGGTCCGCCGGCACCGCCGTCTCGTGGCTCGGCGGCTGCGGGGCGCCGACGAGATGGGGCACGACGAGCAGCGCCGCCCCGACGAAGGCGAGCGCCGGGCTCCGTCCCCGGACAACGAGCGCGAGGCCGGCCGCGGTGGCCGCGACGGTGCCGATCCACCAGACCTGCCGGGGTCCGAGCTCGGCCGCCGGCATCCCCGGCAGCTCCGGCGGCAGCCCGAGGCCGGGGGCGACGGTGAACACCGCGAAGCCGGCGAGGCCCCAGAGCATGCCCTGCCGCCAGCTGCGGATGCCGCCGGCGACCTCGGAGGCGGCGACGAGCAGGAGCGCGAAGCCGATCGCGGTGACGACGTTGGCGACGGCGGTCAGGCTCATGCGCTGGAAGCCGTCGGCGGGCGCCCATTCGTCCTCGCCGTGGTCGTGGGCCTCGGGGCCGGGCGCCGCGGTGTCGGGCGCCGCGGTCATCGCGGCCGCGTCGCCGTGGTCGTGGTCGGCCCCGGCGGGGGCGGCGGTCTCGTAGACCTCGGCGGCGAGGATGAGCGGCACGGTCGAGAAGAACTGGAGGACGGTCATCGCGACGGCGACGAGGACGCCGGCGCCGGCCGCGAGGAGCAGCATGTTGCGGAGCGCGTTCATGTTGGATGGCTCCCGGTCAGTGGCAGGGGAAGGCCATCGAGTGGCGGTAGTCGTGGCTCGCGTTGTGGGCGACGCTCATGTGCGAGAAGCCGACGATGCCGATGATGAAGGCGCCGATCGCCGCCGCGACCAGCCGCTGCACCGCGAGCGAGGAGGTCGACGCCGAGCCGGTCGCCGAGGGAGTCTGGGCCATTGCCTGAAGTCCTTTCGCCCTCCACCCGAGGGCCGCTGGAGCCACGTCACGTCGCCGGCAGGTCTCCTGGCTCGCGGGTCACGGCCCTTCGCCTCACCTTCCCGGGATCGCTCCCAGTGGTCACAGAGGCCGGGCTCGCCGCTCACAGTTGCGGGGGCAGCCGCGGATTTTCACCGCATTCCCTCGTCGGTCCCTCTCGGGAACCAGCGACGCGGGCAGGTTAACGGAAACGGCGCGCGCGGCAAGCCCCT
>CAZEGY010000348.1:0-3744 GCA_964511815.1 uncultured Rhodovulum sp. | reverse complement strand
AGCGCCGACTCATCGCCGCAGGCGGAAGACCAGCGTCGCCCACTCGCCGATCCGTACCGTCTCCTCGGGCACGTAGCCCCGGGAGCGGTAGACGGCGGCGACGCCTTTCGCCTGCCGCACGAGAATGCCCGACAGGATCGCCCGCCCGCCCGTCGCCTGATGGGCGGCCATGTCGCCGGCCATGCGCCGGAGCGGCCCGGCGAGGATGTTGGCGAAGACGAGGTCGTAGGGCGCGCCCGCCCGCAACCGCGGGTGGCGGAAGCCCGCCGCGGTGACGCACGCCACCCGGTCGGCGAGGCCGTTCGCGGCGACGTTCGCCCGCGCGGTCCGCGTCGCGAGCGGGTCGATGTCGCCGGCGATCGCCCGCGCCGGCCAGGCCGAGGTCGCCGCCATCGCGAGGACGCCGGTGCCGCCGCCGATGTCGGCGATCCGCCGCGGGCGCCAGCCCTGCCGCACCAGCCGGTCGAGCGCCTGCAGGCACCCTTGGGTCGTCGCGTGGTGGCCGGTGCCGAACGCCTCCGCCGCCTCGATCTCGAGCCCGATGCGGTTCGGCCCGATCCGCGCGCGGTCGTGGCTGCCGTAGACGACGAAGCGCCCGGCCTCGACCGGCGTCAGCTCGGCGCGGACCTGCGCCACCCAGTCCCGGTCCTCGACCTTCGCCACCGTGAAGTCCGGCGCCCCGTGCGCCCGGGCGAGGAGCGCCAGCGCCACCGGGTCGGGGCGCGCGTCGAAGAGCCCGCCCACGTCCCAGAGGCCCGAGCCGTCGTCGTGGTCGTGGATCTCGCCGGCGAGGGGGGCGGGGTCGAGCCCGTCGAGCCCGTCGCCGAGCGCATGGGCGGCCGCCGCGCCGCGGACGGCGGTGATGGCGCGGAAGAGGGGCATCGGCGTCTCCGGGCTTCGGGTCGGCCCGCGCTTACGCACCGCCCGCCCCGGCCGTCAAGGCCGCATCACCGCCCCGTCCCTTCCTCCCCCGGCCCGTCCCCCGCGATCGCCGCGCCGATGAAGCCCGCGACCCCCGGTCCCGACGACAGGAGCTCCCGCGCCGCGCCGAGGCTCGGCCGGTCGAGCGCCGGCACCGGCGCGCGGAAGGCCGCCGCCGGGGTCTCCGGCGCCGGCGGCGGAGCCGCCGCGGCCGCTCCGGCGCGCGTCGCCATGTACCCCGCCATCGCCGCCCGCGCCGGGTCGGCGGCATCGACCCGCGCCCAGTCGCCCGAGGGCCAGGCGTAGGCCGCCGCCTCGGCGTCGAGCCCCGCCGCCTTCAGCGCCGCGACGGCGTCGGAATAGCGCCCCTCGGCCATGTACGCCCGGGCGGTCAGCACCGCGGCCTGCGCGCCCGCGAGCCCGGCGAGGGCCGCGTGCGCCGCCGCCGGGTCGCCGAGCCCGAGCTCGGCCTCGGCGGCGATCAGCCGCGCCGCGGGATCGTCGAGCACGAGCGCCGGGGCGAGGGCGGCGAGCGCCGGGCCGGGCAGCCCGAGCGCGACGAGGTGCGCCGCCACCAGCCGGCGGGCGGGGTCGCGCGCCGGCGCCCCGGCAAGGAGGTCGGCCGCCCCGAGCACGGTCTCGGCGTAGGCGGCGCCGCCGACGGCGGCCGGATCGGCGGCGGCGAGGCTCCCGACCGCGAGCGTTCCGAATGTCGCGGCCTCGGCGGGCAGGTCGGCGATCGCCGCCCGGCTCTCCGCGATCGCCGCCGGCAGCTCGGCGCGCGCCGCGAGCGCCGCGGCGAGCAGCGCCCGCAGGCGGCCCTCGCCGTCGGTGCCGCGGGCGACGAGGGCGTCGGCGCGGAGGTCGAGGATCGTCCGCTCCGGCACCGGCAGCCCGGCGGCGAGCGCGGTCTCGACGAGCGCCACGGTCGCCGCGCCCGCCATCGGCCCCTCGGCGTCGGCGACGGCGACGAGGGTCGCGATCGCCGCCTTCGTCCGCCCCTCGGCGGCGAGGACGCGGCCGGTCGCGATCGCCAGCGCCGGATCGGCGGCGTCGCCCGCGCGGCCGGCACGGGCGACGGTGTCGAGCACCACCCGCGCCTCCCCCGGCCGGCCGGCGTCGAGCAGCCGCCCGACGAGACCGGGCCCGAGCAGGAGGCGAAGCCCGCGCGGCAACGCCTCGAACGCCGCATGCACCGCCTCGAACCGGTCCGGATCCAGATACACCGGCGCCCGGCCGCCGAGCGCGAGCCAGAGGCCGTGCAGGCCGGGACAGGTGCCGTCGAGAGCGAGCGCCCCCCCGGGCGCGGCGGGTTCGCCGTCGACGAGGCGGGCGAGGTCGGCGAGCACCGTCGCCTCCGGCTCCTCCGCCCCGAAGGCCGCGAGCGTCGCCCGCGCCTCGGCCCCGAAGCCGTAACGGACATAGAGCCGGGCGAGGGCGACGACCGCCCCGGGCGCCGGCACGTCGAACTCGCCGACGAGCCCGCGGCGCCGCCGCGCCAGCTCGGCCGTGAACGGCCCGGCGCCCGCCCACGCGGCGACGTCGAACGCCGCGTCGGGCAGGCAGGCGGCGGCGACCTCGGGAGCGCGGGCGGCGATCGCCCGGGCGGCGTCGCGGTCGTAGACCGTCGTCGCCTCGACCTGGTCCTCGTCCTGGTCCTCGTCGCCCAGCGCCGCGAGCGCGCCCGCCTCCTCCCGCACCGCCGCCGGCCGCGGGGCGGGCGGCGCCGTCGCCTCGATGGCGCGGAGCGCGACCTGCGGCGCCGGTCCGGGCGAGGCCACGGGCACGGTGAGCTCGACGAGCCCCTGTCCGGCGGCGCGCTCGATCTGCCGCAGCAGCGCCTCCTCGGCCGAGGCGACGGCGGCGGTCTCCCGCGCCGCCCGCGCCGCAGCCGTCTCCGACGGTGTCTCCACGGGCGCCGCAGCGCCCGGATCGGCGACGTCGAGGGCGAGGTACTTCGCCCCGACGAAGGCGGTCGTCACCCGGCAGTCGCAGCCGAGGGTGACCCGCACCGCGGTGCCCCCCGGCTCGACCGCGGCGGCGACGGCGCGGATGCGCGCGGCCGGCATCCGCTCGAAGACCCCGCCGGCGTCGAAGGCGAGGCGGCGCCCGGGGAAGCGGATCGTCACCGTCCCCGCGCCGGTCTCGAGCGACCACTCCGTCGTCGGCTCGATCGTCATCACGATCCGCGAGAAGCCCATGTGCTCGCCGCCGCGGATCGCGCCGCCCTCGGCGGCCCACGCCGGCGGCGCTCCGCCGCCAGGCCCGAGCGCGACCCCGAGCGCGACCCCGAGGCCGAACGCGACACGGCCGATCATGCCGCGAGGCTCTGCTTCGACGCGCGCAGCGCCCCCTCGAGCTGGTTGTACGACGGCCGCAGGTTCGCCGGCGTGTTCTGCCGCCCGACCTCGACGCAGACGTTCGGCGCGTGGTTGTGGAGGGCGGCGACCATCACCTCGCGGATGAGGGTGTAGAAGTGCTGGTCCTCGTCGATCACCCCCTTCACCCGCGTCGCGAACGGGCCGACGATGCCGTAGGCGAGAAAGACGCCGAGGAAGGTGCCGACGAGCGCGCCGCCGATCATCTTGCCGAGGATCTCGGGCGGCTGGTCGATCGAGGCCATGGTCTTGATGACGCCGAGCACGGCGGCGACGATCCCGAGCGCCGGCAGGCCGTCGGCGAGGTTCTGGAGCGTGTGCGCCGAGTGCTGCGCCTCCTGGTAGGACTTCTCGATGCGCTTGGCGAGCACCTCCTCGACCTGCATCGGGTCGTCGTAGTTCATCGAGGCCGAGCGCAGGGTGTCGCAGATCAGCGCCACCGCCT
>CAZEGY010000347.1:0-3761 GCA_964511815.1 uncultured Rhodovulum sp. | reverse complement strand
CCGTTGACGAGGAAGCGCTTGTAGTCCTCGGGCACCGCGTCCGCGATCGAGGCGAAGACGACGAAGGTCGGCGGCCGCGTCTTCACCTGCGTCATGTAGCGCAGCCGGATCCGCCGCCCGCCCGGCGCCGGGGGCGGATGCTCGCCGACCTGCGCCACGAGCCAGCGGTTGAGCCGCCCCGTCGAGATCCGGGTGTTCCACACCGTGTAGGCCTTGACGATCGCCGCGTGGAGCCGGTCGAGCCCCTTGCCGGTCAGCGCCGAGACCATCACCATCGGCGCGCCGCGGAGCTGCGGCAGCAGCCGCCCGAACGCCTCGCGGAGCTCGCCCAGCTTCTGCGGCTTCTCGTCCTCGAGGTCCCACTTGTTGACGGCGACGACCACGGCGCGGCCCTCGCGCTCGGCGAGGTCGGCGAGGCGCAGGTCCTGGGTCTCGAAGGGGATCTGCACGTCGAGGAGCACGACGACGACCTCGGCGAACTTCACCGCCCGCAGGCCGTCGGAGACCGACAGCTTCTCGAGCTTCGCCTGGACCTTGGCCTTCTTGCGCATCCCCGCGGTGTCGAAGATGCGGAACGGCGTCCCCATCCAGTCCGCCTGCACGGCGATGGCGTCGCGGGTGATGCCGGCCTCCGGCCCGGTCAGCAGCCGGTCCTCGCCGAGGATGGCGTTGACGAGCGTCGACTTGCCGGCGTTCGGCCGCCCGACGACGGCGATCTGGATCGGCCGTCCGGCCGGCAGGGCCGCACCCTCGCCCTCCTCGTCGACGCTGTCGTCGACCGGCTCGCCACCATCGACCTCGAAGATCTCGGCGGCGTCGGGGAATTCCTCCGCCACCCGCTCCAGCGCCCGGAGCAGGTCCTCGAGGCCGATGCCGTGCTCGGAGGAGAGGGCGACGGGCTCGCCGAGCCCGAGCTCCCACGCCTCGATCAGGCCGGCCTCGGCCGCGCGGCCCTCGGCCTTGTTGGCGACGAGGATCACCCGCGGCGCGCGCTTGCGCAGGAGCTCGGCGAGGGTCCGGTCGACCGGCGTCACGCCGATGCGCGCGTCGATCATGAAGAGGCAGACGTCGGCGGCGTCGATCGCCCGCTCGGTCAGCGCCCGCATGCGGCCGGGCAGGCTCGCGTCGGTCGCCTCCTCGAGCCCGGCGGTGTCGACCACGGTGAAGCGCAATGGCCCGAGGCGGCCGGCGCCTTCGCGGAGGTCGCGGGTAACGCCCGGCTGGTCGTCGACGAGCGCCAGCCGCCGTCCGACGAGACGGTTGAAGAGCGTCGATTTCCCGACGTTCGGCCGGCCGACGATGGCGACGGTGAAGGACATGGCTCGCAGGCTTTCCGGGCACGCGCGCCCCGCCGTCGCGGCCGGGCGCGCCCCCCCTTAGCCCGCCGCCCTCCTATTGGAAAGCGAGAAGCTGGCCGTCGCGGGTGGTGATGTACATGACCCCGCCCGCCACCGCCGGTGCCGCCGCGGCACCGCCCGGGAGCTGGATGCTGGCGAGCACGCTGCCGTCGACCGGGCTGAACGCCCGGAGCCAGCCGTCCGCACTCGCCACCCACAGCCGCGAGCCCGCGAGGACCGGGCCGTAGTAGGGCACCGCCCGCCACGGCGTGCCCTTCCGCCACAGGAAGCCGCGCGCCGGGAAGAACTCCGGAAGCTGCCGCGACCACACGATCTCGCCGGTCCCGGCGTCGACGCGCACGAGCGCGCCCTCGTCGGAGACGAGGAAGACGGCGTTGCCGACCGGCGACGCCGGCCCGTAGGAGCCCTCGCCGATCGTCCACGCCCGCTCGCCGGTCTCGGTGTCGAGGCGGATCGTCCGCCCGCTCTGGTTCGAGGCGTAGACGGTGCTCCCGACGATGACCGGATCGCCGGAGACGTCGTTGATGCGGTTGCGCGCGAGCGAGCGCCGGCCGCCGGTGATCGCCGTGCCCCAGACGGTCATGCCGTTGCGGCCGAGGATGCCGAGGAGCTCGCCCGAGGAGAACGGCACGAGGACGAGCGGGCCGCTGGCCGCGGGGCTCGCCCCGCCCATCAGTCCGGTGCCGCCGGCGCCCTGCACCGTCCACAGCGTCTCGCCGGTGCGCGCGTCCATGGCGACGGCGACGTCGTCGCGCTGCACGGCGACGACGCGGCCGTCGTAGACGAGCGGCGGCGCCTGGATCGAGGCGTCGAGGGTACGCTTCCAGATCGTGCCGCCGGTGCGCGGGTCGAGGGCGAAGACCTCGCCGAAGCCGGTGGTGGCGTAGAGCACGCCGTTGGCCGCGGCCATGCCGCCGCCCGGACCGGAATCGGGCGCCTGGCCTTCGGGCACGAGGCTGCGCCGCCAGGCGACCTGGCCGCTGCGGGTCACGGCGCTGAGCTCGCTCCCGGCGTCCATCGCATAGACGATGCCGCCCGCGACGATCGGCCCGACGAGCAGGCGCCGGCGCTTGGCGTCGCCGGCGCCGAGGTCGACCGACCAGACGAGCTGCGGCTGCGGGCGCAGGGCGGGATGGACGAGCCGGCCCGGCGCGCTGCCGTTGCGGTGGGTCCAGTCGGCGTTCATCACCGCGGGCGGGATGGCGACGGCGGCACCGCGGCCCGGCGTCGCGACCGGCGCGGTCTCGTCGGGCCGGATCGGGATGCGCTCGCCGGGGAGCGGCGCGTTCTTGTCCTGACAGGCGGAGAGCGCGACGAGCGCGAGGAGGAGCGGGCCGAGCAGGCGCGCGACGGGCCAGGCGACGGGCATCGGGCGCCTCAACCGTCGACCGGCTGGTCGGCCGGCGCGCCGTCGACGGTTCCGGGCCCCGTCGCGGCCGGAGCCGGGGCCGGCGCCGCGGGGATCGAGCCGCCCGCGGCGATGATGAGCTGGCGGGCGCGGCCGATGAGGCCCTCGGTCGCGGCCGGTTCGGTGAGGATCGCCTGGAGGTCGGCGACCGCGCCCTCGCTGTCGCCCTTCTCGAGCTTGAAGAGCGCCCGCTGCTCGAGGGCGAGCGGCCGGAACGGCGCACCCGGCTGGGCGAGGGTCTCGAGCGTCGCCTCGCGCTCGGAGGCGTCCATGCCGGCGTCGAGCACCATCACCCGCTGAAGCGCGGCGAGCGAGCGGTAGAGCGCGGGCACCGCGCCGTCGTCGGCGACGGTCGCGAGGATCGCCGCCGCGGCATCGGCGTCGCCCGCCTTCGCGAGCGTGCCGGCCGCGGCGAGGCGGGCGGCGACGGCGGCGTCGGGCGTCGCCGCGGCGAAGGCCGCGAGCGCGTCGGCACGGGCCGTGGTGTCGGTTTCCGCGAGCGCGGCGCGCATCGCGTCGCCGGCGGCGGCGGCGTTGCGCGCGGTGCGGAGCTTCATCCACTCGTTCACGGCGGCGCCGCCGACGAGGATCAGCACGATCAGCGCGATCAGCCAGCCGTAGCGGCGCAGCGTCCGGGCGACGCGATCGCGGCGGACCGCCTCGCTGACCTCGTCGATGAAGGAATCAGTATTGTGCAAGCCGCCTCTCCCGTCCGGGCCGTCCGGCCGTATACCGCCCGCCCCGGACCCTGCCAAGACCGCGCGGCGCGGCGCCGGCAGCGAACGGCCGGCGGCCGGAACGCAATCGGGGGCCCGCGAAGGGGCCCCCGACCGATGACACGACCTTTCGGTCAGATCACATCATGCCGTCCATGCCGCCCATGCCGCCCGGCATGCCGCCGCCGGCCTGGCCCTTCGGCTCCGGCTTGTCGGCGATCATCGCCTCGGTGGTGATGAGCAGGCCGGCGACCGAAGCGGCGTCCTGCAGCGCGGTGC
>CAZEGY010000346.1:0-3765 GCA_964511815.1 uncultured Rhodovulum sp. | reverse complement strand
CCGTTGATCGACGAGATGTTGACGATGCGGCCGAACTTGCGGTCGCGCATGCCGGGCCAGATCGGGTGGGTCATGTTGAAGACCCCGGTGAGGTTGGTGTCGATGACCTCCTTCCACTGCTGCGGGGTCATCTTGTGGAACATGCCGTCGCGGGTGATGCCGGCGTTGTTGACCAGCACCTCGACCGGGCCGAGGTCGGCCTCGACCTGCTTGATGCCGGCGGCGCAGGCGTCGTAGTCGGCGACCGACCACTTGTAGGTCTTGATGCCGGTCCCGTCGGTGAACTTCTTCGCCGCCTCGTCGTTGCCGGCATAGTTCGCGGCCACGGTGTAGCCCGCGTCCTTCAGCGCCGTGGAGATCGCCGCGCCGATGCCGCGCGAGCCGCCCGTGACCAGTGCCACTCGTCCCATTATGTTCCTCCAGTTTTGGCCGTTCTTGTATGCGGCGGCCGGGCGGAGACCGCCCGGACCGAGATCGAGCCTTCGATCGCTGGGTTACGGCCGCTCGACGCAGAGCGCGATGCCCATGCCGCCGCCGATGCAGAGCGTGGCGAGGCCCTTCTTGGCGTCGCGCCGCTTCATCTCGTAGAGGAGCGTGTTGAGGATGCGGGCTCCGCTGGCGCCGATCGGGTGGCCGATGGCGATGGCGCCGCCGTTGACGTTCACGATCGACGGGTCCCAGCCCATGTCCTTGTTGACCGCGAGCGCCTGGGCGGCGAAGGCCTCGTTGGCCTCGACGAGATCGAGGTCGGAGACCTTCCAGCCCGCCTTCTCCAGCGCCTTGCGCGAGGCCGGGATCGGCCCGGTGCCCATGATCGCCGGGTCGCAGCCCGCCGTCGCCCACGAGGCGATGCGCGCGAGCGGCTCGATGCCGCGCTTCTCGGCGTCGTCGGCCGACATCAGCACCACCGCGGCGGCGCCGTCGTTCAGGCCCGAGGCGTTGCCGGCGGTGACGGTGCCGTCCTTGGAGAACGCCGGCCGCAGCTTCTGCATCGCCTCGATCGTCGCGCCGTGGCGTATGTACTCGTCGGCGTCGACGACGGTGTCGCCCTTGCGGCCCTTGACGGTGAAGGCGATGATCTCGTCCTGGAACTTGCCGGCCTTCTGCGCCGCCTCGGCCTTGTTCTGCGAGGCGACGGCGAACGCGTCCTGCTCCTCGCGGCTCAGCTGCCACTTGGTCGCGACGTTCTCGGCGGTCGTGCCCATGTGGTAGCCGTTGAAGGCGTCCCAGAGCCCGTCCTTGATCATCGTGTCGATGAACTTCATGTCGCCCATCTTCTGCCCGCCGCGGAGGTGGGCGGCGTGCTGGCTGAGCGACATGCTCTCCTGGCCGCCGGCGACCACGATCGCGTCGTCGCCGAGGGCGATGTGCTGGGCGCCGAGGGCGACGGCGCGGAGGCCGGAGCCGCAGACCTGGTTGAGGCTCCAGGCGGCGCTGCCGATCGGCAGGCCGGCGTTGACGTGGGCCTGACGGGCCGGGTTCTGGCCCTGGCCGGCGGTCAGCACCTGGCCGAGGATCGTCTCGGAGACCTCCTCGGGCGCGACACCGGCGCGCTCGAGCACGGCCTTCAGCACCGCGGCGCCGAGATCGTGCGCGGGCGTGCTGGCGAAGGAGCCGTTGAAGCTCCCGACCGGGGTCCGCCCCGCCGATGCAATCACCACGTTCGTCATTCCGATATCCTCCTCGGGCTCCGCGCAACGGCGCTCCGTGCCGTCGAGGCGAAGCCGAATCGCCCCCCGGCGCGTCAATTCGATCCGTCGTCGCACAAAGAAACGGCAGGCTCAACCGGGATGGGCGGCGAGAAATTCCGCGACCGGGCGCCAGACCCGCGCCCGCGCGACGCTGCCGACGACCATTCCGACGTGCCCCGTCGCCGGCCGGAGCGTCGTCGCCCGCGGCAGCGCCGCGCCGAGGGGGGTGGCGAGGGCCGGCGGCGCGATGGTGTCGCGCTCGCCGCAGACGACGAGCGCCGGCGCGGTCGCCCGGGCCGGATCGACGACGCCGCCGAGAAAGTCCCACGCGCCGCGCGCGGTGCGGTTGCGGATCTGCCAGCCGACGAGCAGATCCTTGGCCGCGCCCGCCGGCATCGGCACCCCGTCGGCGAGCCAGTCCTCGAGCGCGACGAAGTGGCGCGCCGCCGCGCCGGCCGGGTCGAGGCGCGCGAGCTTGCGGAACTTGAGCGCCGCCTGCATCGGGTTGACGAGGGCGAAGACCGTCTGGAGGAAGCTGACCGGCACCAGGCCGAAAGCCGCGCCGAGCCCGTCGATGAGCTCGTCGGCCTTCGCCGCCCCGTCGGCGCGAATCGCCGCGCGGCAGCCGCCGGCCATGCCGCGCGTCGAGGCGAAGTCCCACGGCGCCCCGATCGTCACCAGCGCCGAGACCTCGTCCGGCCGCTGCGCCGCGAGGCCGACGGCGAGGGTGCCGCCCATGCAGTAGCCCATCACCGGCACCGGCCCGCCGCCGCCGCGCCGCCGCGCCTCGGCGAGCGCGGGCAGGAGCCGCGCGGTGCCGTAGGCGGCGAGGTCGAACCCCGCCTCCTCCCGCCCCGGCGTCCCCCAGTCGAGCAGCATCGGCCGGAAGCCCTGGCCCGCGAGCCAGCGCAACAGCGAGCGCCCGGGCAGGAGGTCGAGGACGTAGGCGCGGTTGATGAGGCTCGGCACCACGAGCAGCGGCGGACCGCCGGGGTCGCTCGCCTCGGGCGCGGCGCCGTAGTCGAGGAGCCGGGTGCAGCCGTCCCGCCAGATCGCCGGCGGGTCGGCGAGGGTGCGGCGGTAGGGGTGGCGCTGCCATGCCTCGATCCCGTCGACGGTCGCCCGCAGGCGCGCGGCGATCTCGCGGGCGACCTCGATCTGGTCGAGCCCGCCGAGGCCCTGCGCCTCGGCGGCGAGGCCCGGCGCCCACAGGAAGTCCGGGCTGTCGGCGCGCGGCGCGGCGAGGAGCGCGAAGGCGTAGGCGGAGAGCGCGGCGCCGAGGTGGAGGATCAGCGGGCTCGGCTCGCCGACCCGGTGCGCCGCAACCGCCGCCGGCGGGCCGGCCGCGATCAGGACCGCGTCGGGCGCCATGTCGCTTCCGGCCCGTGGAGCGCCGGCCCGTGGAGCGCCGTCTGCACGACGTGGCTCTCCCAGAGGTCGAGATAGGCGCGCGCCCGGGCCCGCGCCGCGCGCTCGCGGCCGGCGGCGTCGTCCGCCGCCGCCTCGGCCCGCTCCTCGTCTTCCGTCCGCGCCATCGCCTGCATCCGCCAAGTCATTCGCAAGTGCGAAAAACCTTTGCCGCTCCCCGCCCCGGGCGATAAGCTTAGCGTCCGCGGGAGGCATTCACTAGGAGAGATGCAGGTGGCCGATAAGACGGAAAACACCGGCGAGCCGATCGTCATCAAGAAGTACGCGAACCGGCGTCTCTACAACACCGCCAAGTCGACCTACGTGACGCTCGACCACCTCGCGCAGATGGTGCGCGACGGCCAGGATTTCGTCGTCAACGATGCCAAGTCCGGTGACGACATCACCCGCGGCGTCCTCGCCCAGATCATCTTCGAGGAGGAGGCCAAGGGGCAGACGATGCTGCCCGCGAACTTCCTCCGCCAGCTGATCCGCCTCTACGGCGACACCTTGCAGGGCTTCGTCCCCGGCTACCTCGAGGCGTCGATGGAAACGTTCTCGCGCAATCAGGAGGCAATGCGCGAGCAGGTGCGGCAGGCGTTCGAGGCGAATCCCGCGCTCGCGAACTTCGAGGCGCTGGCGCGCTCCAACATGGAGTGGTTCGAGA
>CAZEGY010000345.1:0-3769 GCA_964511815.1 uncultured Rhodovulum sp. | reverse complement strand
TCTCTGGGTGCATCTCGGAGCGGATCGGGTGTTCCATCGCGCAATACCTTGGGCTAGTATCCCGCGCGACCACAAGGGCTGACGGCCCACGCGTTGGAGGCTACACTCATGAAATTCTTCGTGGATACGGCGGAGATCGACGAGATCCGCGAGTTGAACGCCCTCGGCCTCGTCGACGGCGTGACGACGAACCCGAGTCTCGTCAAGAAGTCGGGCCGTGATTTCATCGAAGTCGTCCGCGAGATCTGCGAGGAGGTCGAAGGTCCGGTCAGCGCCGAGACCGTCGCCCTCGATTATGAAGGAATGCTTGCCGAGGGCCGCAAGCTCGCCCAGCTCGCCCCGAACATCGCCGTGAAGGTGCCGCTGACCTGGGACGGCCTCAAGGCCTGCCGCACCCTCTCCGACGAGGGGCGGATGGTCAACGTCACCCTGTGCTTCTCGGCCAACCAGGCGCTGCTCGCCGCCAAGGCCGGCGCCACCTTCATCTCGCCCTTCGTCGGCCGCCTCGACGACATCAACGTCGACGGCATGGACCTGATCCGCGAGATCCGCCAGATCTACGACAACTACGGCTTCGAGACCGAGATCCTCACCGCCTCGGTGCGCACCGTGAACCACGTCAAGGAGGCCGCACTGATCGGCTCGGACGTGATCACCGCCCCGGCGGCGGTGCTGCGCAAGCTCGCCGAGCACCCGCTGACCGACAACGGCCTCAAGGCGTTCCTCAAGGACTGGTCGGCGACCGGCCAGAAGATCGTCTGAGGCCCGGATGAGCGAGACCGCCCTGCCGTCGCTCCGCGACCAGATCCTCGCCGATCCGGCGCTCGTCCTCGACGACGACGAGCTGATGCGGGCGCTGCTCCAGGCCGACCGCTCGACCAAGGGCAGGAACGTCGTCGACCTCCGCGGCGTCCTCGTCGACCGGCTGGAGGAGCGCCTCGACCGGCTCGAGGACACCCACCGCGAGGTGCTGGCGGCGGCCTACGAGAACGTCGCCGGCACCAACCAGGTCCACCGCGCCTGCCTCGCGCTCCTCGACCAGGGCGACTTCGGCGGCTTCCTCCACGCCCTCGCCCACGAGGTCGCGCCGATTCTCGCGGTCGAGGTGATCCGCCTCGGCCTCGAGGCGCCCGGCGCCGAGCCCGGCGCGCCGCTCGGCCCCGAGGGCCCGTTCCGCGACGCCGTCGTCGCCCTGCCCGAGGGCGGCGCCGACGCCTACGTGACCCAGGGCCGCGGCGTCGGCGCCCGCCGGGTGACGCTCCGCCAGCTCGCCGCCGCCTCGCCCGACCTCTACGGCCGCGCCGCCCCCGACGTGCGCTCCGAGGCGGTGATCCGCCTCGACCTCGGCGCCGGCCACCACGGCGGCCTCCTCGCCTTCGGCGCCACCGACGGGTTGCGGTTCCACCCCGACCAGGGCACCGACCTCCTCGCCTTCCTCGGCGGCGTCTTCGAGCGCAGCCTCCGCCGCTGGCTGACGTGACACGCGACGCGGCCGGCCGCGCCCGATCCGGTCGCGCCGGCGACCGGCGGTCGCGTCCGGGCGCACACGCGGGCGAGGGCGCCCTCGCCCGCACCCCGCAAGGCCCTCCTGACCGCACCGCCCGGACACTCGACCACACCACGCGACCACTTAACCGCACCACACGGACGCCCCTTCGCGGAGGGGCCTGCCAGAGTTATCCTCGTATTCGGGGGCGCTCGGCCGTTAACCAGTTAACCACGCCTGGGTTAACCTTCGACGCCGTCCGCGACCCGCCTGCACGGGACGCGCATGGTCCGTGCATGGATCGTACCCGCGGGATCCTCCGGTAACCCCCGGTCATGGCGCGCGAAACTCCCCTCCTCTCCGAAGGCGCCGCAGCCCTCCTCCACGCCTGGCTCGCCCAGCTCGGCTCGGTCCGCGGCGCCAGCCAGCGCACCCTCACCGCCTACCGCCGCGACGTCTCGGGCTATCTCGGCTTCCTCGCCGGCCACTGGGGCGGCCCGGCCGGCGCCGCCGCCCTCGCCGCCGTCTCGACCGCCGACCTCCGCGCCTGGATGGCCCACGAGCGCGGCCGCGGCCTCTCGGCCCGCTCGCTCTCCCGCGCCCTCTCGGCGGTCAAGGGCTTCCACGTCTGGCTCGCCGAGACCCGCGGCCTCGCCGCCCCCGCGGTCACCGCCACCCGCGGCCCGCGCGTCAAGCCGCGCCTGCCCCGCCCCGTCACCCCCGACGCCGCCAAGGCCCTGATCTCCAACGTCGAGTCCCAGACGACCGAGCCGTGGACGCAGGCGCGCGACGTCGCGGTGACGACGCTCCTCTACGGCTGCGGCCTGCGCATCTCCGAGGCCCTCGCCCTGCCCGAGGCCGCCGCCCCCCTCCCCGACATGCTGCGCATCCGCGGCAAGGGCGGCCGCGAGCGCCTCGTCCCGGTCCTCCCGGTCGCCCGCGCCGCCGTCGAGCACTACCGCGCCCTCGCGCCGTTCGCCCCCGACCCCGCCGCGCCGCTCTTCCGCGGCGCCCGCGGCGGCGCGCTCAACCAGCGCCACGTCCAGAAGGTCGTCGCCGCCGCCCGCATGCAGCTCGGCCTCCCCGCGACCGCGACCCCGCACGCGCTGCGCCACTCCTTCGCCACCCACCTGCTCGAGGCCGGCGGCGACCTCCGCACCATCCAGGAGCTCCTCGGGCACGCCTCCCTCGCGACGACCCAAGTCTACACCGGCATCGACCAGGCCCGCCTGATGGAAGTCTACGCCGCCGCCCACCCCAAGGCCCGCCGCGACGGCTGATCGCCGCACCGCGCGTCCGGAACGACGCTTGACAATCGCCCCGCCCCACCCCAGCCTCCGGGGAGGCGATGGAGTTCGCCTTTAACCGCCCTCGGGGCTGATGACTCCTGTCTGGCCAGTCTGGCAGATGGAGTCGTGCCTTGGACCGAGCGACATCCCCCACCCCGACCGTCTCCGGCGCGACCGTCTCCGCCGCGACCGTTCCGGCGTCGTGCCGGTCGCCGCCTTCGCTGCGGCGCGCCGCCGAACGCTCGCCCGGGCGATCGGGGGCTCCCTCGCGCGCGTCCGCGGGCCGACCCTGCCTCGCTCGACCGGAGACGAAACCAAGGATGTGGACCTACGCCGCCATCGGATTTTTCGGAGCGTTGGGGTGCTGGGCGCGGTTCACCCAGACCAACCTGGTGCAGGCCGTCTGCGGCCGCGACTTTCCCTACGCGACGCTCAGCGTCAACGTGCTGGGCAGTTTCCTCATGGGCTTCCTGTTCTTCGAGGTCCTCGAGCGCCTCTCCGTCTCGCCGGCGCTCCGCACCGGGATCCTGACGGGCTTTCTCGGCGGCTACACCACCTTCTCGACCTTCGAGATGGAGGCGCTGCTCCTCGCCGAGGCCGGCGAGGCGCTCGAGGCCGCCGCCTACCTCGTCCTGTCGGTGGTCCTCGGCTTCGCCGCCGCCTTCGGCGGCGCCTACCTCGCCCGAAGCCTGTGACCTGCCGCCGGTGATCGGGTTCTTCGACACGCCGCCGGCCGCCGAAGCGGCCATCGCCTCGCTCGGCGATCCGATCCCGGGCCGATCCCGGGCCGATCCCGGGCGGTCACGTCGCCTCCTCGTCGGCGCGGCGTCACGGAACCGCGGTCGGCCCGAGAAGCCGGCCTGGTCTGCCCGAAGCGGCAGAGATGACGATCTCGATACGGGAATGCGTGCAGCCGGACCTGCCATCTCCGGCTAAGTATTGGAGCGGGCGAAGGGATTCGAACCCTCGACCCCAACCTTGGCAAGGTTGTGCT
>CAZEGY010000344.1:0-3809 GCA_964511815.1 uncultured Rhodovulum sp. | reverse complement strand
CGCCGCCGCCTCGCGCTGGAACTTCATCGAGCAGGCGGAAAAGCCGATCGGCTCGAGCAGGGCTACGACGGCCGTCCCCTCGAGCATCGGGGCGATCTCGGTAAGAACCTCGCGCAGCGCCGCGGCGCGCGCGGCGGCGTCGGGGTGGCGGAAATCGACGCGCGGGATCAGGCTGATGGTCTCCGCGCCGGAAGCATCCGCCGCCTCGATCAGGGCGGCTACCGCGGCGCGGCGCTTGGCGTTCCAGTCATCGAAGGGGTAGACCTCGCTCAGTCCGAGCAGGCGGAGCCCGCGTTCGCGCGCCATCCCGGCAGCGCGCTCGGGCTCAAAGCCGTCGAAGAAGGGGCGGCCGAGGTCGTTGCGGGGCTCGACGCCAACGCAGCCGAGGTCTGCAGCGAGATCGAGAAAGTCGGCGAAGCCGAGTCGCGACGCCGTCTTCTGGTTGAGGGCGAAATCCACAAGTGGCTCAGGCATCGCGCTTCATGATCCATTCGACCGCCGGTGCGGGAACGAAGCGCCACTTGCGCAGCGGTCCGGCCATGACGTTGAGGTAATACATCTCGAAGCCGTAGGGCGAGCCGCACGGGTGGTGGCCGCGGGGGACGAGGGTGACGTCGCCGTCGGAGACGGCCATGGTCTCGTCGAGCGAGCCGTCGTCGGTGTAGACGCGCTGGATCCCGAAGCCGTCCCTCGGGTTCAGGCGGTGGTAGTAGGTCTCCTCGAGGTAGGTGATCCGCGGATAGTCGTCCTCGTCGTGGCGATGCGAGGGGTAGGACGACCAGTGGCCGGCCGGGGTGAAGACCTCGGTCACCAAGAGCGCATCGCAGAAGTCCTCGTGCTCCATGGCGATGTTGTTGATGTGACGCGTGTTGGTCCCCTTGCCGCGCTCGGTCAGGGTAATCCCGTCGGGGCCGATGCGGCGAGCGGCGTGGCCGCCCTTGCCCGGCGCCGCGCAGACCGCGATCACGCATTCCGTCTCGGCCCTCGCCTGCCAGGCGGCGCCGTCGGGGACGTAGAGACAATGGGGCGGGGTCTTCTCGAACACGTCCATCCGATCGCCGAGAACCCCCCAGTCCTGTCCCGCCGCCGTCAAGGCGGCCTTGCCCTCGACCATGACGAGGATGACCTCGGTCGCGCCGGTCGCCTCGGCCGCGGTCTCGCCCGGACGCAGCCGATAAAGCGAGAAGCCGACGTAGCGCCAGCCCGCCGACGCCGGGGTGATCTCGTGGACCTTGCCGTGGGCGCCGAAGGGCCTGCGGAGGAGTTGTGGCATCTTGTTTTCCTTCCGGCATTCAGTTGAAGACGCGCTGCATCTTTGCGTTGGCGTCGTAGCGTTCGCGGGCTTTCTCGAGGCGCTCGGGGCCGCCGACCTGCGGGACGGCGACGTCCCACCAGTGGCCGCCGATGTCGGTGCCGGGGACCGCGTCGGTATCGATGACGATCACCGAGGGGATGTCGCGGCCGCGGGCGGCGACGATGCGGGCCTCGAGGTCGGCGATGTCGGCGGCCTTGTCGGCATGCGCGCCCATCGAGGCGGCATGCGCCACGAAGTCGATCTCGGGCTGCGCCGCGACGTTGCTGTCCTTGTACATGTTGTTGAACTCGGCGCCGCCGCACGCCTGCTGCAGCCGGTTGATGCAGCCGTAGCCGCGGTTGTCGGTCAGCACCACGGTGAAGGGCACGCGCCGCATCACCGCGGTGGCGAGCTCGGAGTTCGCCATCATGTAGGAGCCGTCGCCAACGAAGCAGACCACCTCCTTGGATGGGTCGGCGAGCTTGATGCCCAGGGCGCCGGCGACCTCGTAGCCCATGCAGGAGTAGCCGTATTCCATGTGGTAGCCGCCCTTGGCCGCCTGCCACAGCACCTGCAGCGCGCCCGGCATGGTGCCGGCGGCGCACATCGCCACGGTGTCCGCGGTCGCTGTCCGCTGGACCGCGCCGATCACCTGTGCGTCGGTCGGCAGCACGTTGGTGTCTGCCGCCGGCGCGGCGGTGACGCGTGCGACGGCCGCGTGCCAGTCGGTGCGGGACGTGGCGTTCGCCCCGGCGAAACGCAGGTCGCCGAGGGCGGCGTCGATCTTCTCCAGCGCCACGCTGGCGTCGCCGACGACGCCGATCGCACCGTGCTTGAGCGCGTCGTAGCCGTGCACGTTGATCGAGACGAGCTTGCGGTCGGGATTGGCGAAGACCGTCCATGAGCCGGTGGTGAAGTCCTGGTAGCGCGTGCCGAGGCCGATCACCAGGTCGGCCGCGGCGCAGGACTCATTGCCGCAGGCCGAGCCGGTGACGCCGGGCGAGCCAAAGTTCATCGGGTGCTCCCAGCTCGTGGCGCCCTTACCGGCCTGGGTCTCGACGATCGGGATGTTGTGGCGCGTCGCGAAGTCGGCGAGGAGGTCCTCGGCGCCGGAGTAGAGCACGCCGCCGCCCGAGACGATCACCGGGGCCTTGGCGGCGCGGATCAGGGCGACAACCTCGGCGACCTCGACTGGATCGGGCTCGGGGCGGCGGATGCGCCAGACCCGCGGCTCGAAGAAGCTCTCGGGGTAGTCGTAGGCCTCCGCCTGCACGTCCTGGCAGAAGGCGAGGCAGACCGGGCCGCAGTCCGCCGGGTCGGTCAGCGTGCGCATCGCCCGTGGCAGCGCAGTCAGGATGTGCTCGGGCCGCGAGATGCGGTCGAAGTAGCGGGTCACAGGGCGGAAGGCATCGTTGGCGGAGACCGTCCCGTCGTCGAAGTCCTCGATCTGCTGCAGCACCGGGTCGGGGCGGCGGTTGGCAAAGACGTCGCCGCAGATGAACAGCACCGGCAGCCGGTTGACGTGCGCGAGCGCCGCCGCCGTTACCATGTTGGTCGATCCCGGGCCGATCGAAGAGGTGACCGCATGCGCCCGCCGCCGCCGCTTCGTCTTGGCGTAGGCGATCGCCGCGTGCGCCATGGTCTGCTCGTTCTGGCCGCGCCAGGTCGGCAGCGCGTCGCCGATGCCATGCAGCGCCTCGCCGATGCCAGCGACGTTGCCGTGGCCGAAGATCGCCCAGACCCCCTCGATGAAGCGGTCGCCGTCCTCGGTCATCTGCACGCTCAGCCAGCGCATCATCGCCTGCGCCGCAGTCAGCCGGATCGTTCCGCTCATGCGGCCTTACCCCTTTTCATAGCGTCTTCGGCGGTGAGAAGCTGCCGAGGCGCAGGTGATGCGGGTATGGCTGTCATGCTGGCTGCCGTGGATGGTTCGGGACGCTGGGCCGCCCGCATCGCCGCCCTTGATCGACCGCTGATTACGCGATGCCCTCGATGGCTGTGTAAGGCGATGCAGGCGAGAGGGGGCACGCGGTCCGGAAGCTGAGGGGAGGTGGTCCCATGCGGATCTGCATCGGCATCGACGCGGCCAAGCTGACCCACTGGGCGGTCGGCATCGACGAGGGAGGCCGCGTCGTTCTCGACCGCGCGGTCGAGAACGACGCGCAGGCGATCGACGCCCTGGTGGCGGAGCTGCGCGGGCTCGGGGGCGAGGTGGTGATCGGCCTCGATGTCGTGGGCTCCTTCGCACGCTTCCTCGAAGCGATGCTGCTGGCCGAAGGCTTCGAGCTCGTCCACGCGCCGGGGATCGCCGTCAACCGCGCCGGCCAGGGCTTCGCCGGCGGCGAGCGCAAGTCGGACCCGCGGGATGCCCGCACCATCGCCGACCTGGTGCGCACCCGCGACCTGCGCAGGATCCTGCCCGACGACGACACGCTCGTCGCCCTCCGGCTCAAGGTCGGACGGCGGCGCGAGCTGGTGCAGGACCAGACCCGGCGCCTCAGCCGGATACGCGGGC
>CAZEGY010000343.1:0-3821 GCA_964511815.1 uncultured Rhodovulum sp. | reverse complement strand
CGGTGGGCGCCGTCGACGAAGCGGGCGAAGCCCTCGGGCGGGCCGAAGCGGGCGGTGGGGGCGTAGAGGCCGGTGGTCTGGTAGCCCCACGACGGGTCGTAGGGGTGCTCGCTGATCGGCAGGAACTCGATGTGGGTGAAGCCCATGTCGACGGCGTAGGGGATCAGGCGGTCGGCCATCTCGTCCCACGAGAGGAAGCCGCCGTCGGCGGCGCGCTGCCACGAGCCGGGGTGGACCTCGTAGATCGAGATCGGCTGGCGGCGGGCGTCGGCGGTGCTCCAGTGGTCGCGGTGGGCGGCGTCGCCCCAGTCGTGGGCGAGCTCGGGCGCGACGATCGAGGCGGTGGCCGGGCGGAGCTCGGAGGCGCGGGCGAAGGGGTCGGCCTTGAGGGGCAGGCGGTTGCCGTCGGGGCCGATGAGCTCGAACTTGTAGGCGAGGCCGGGCTCGACCCAGGGGATGAAGATCTCCCAGATGCCGGTGTCGCGGCGCAGGCGCATGGTGTGGCGGCGGCCGTCCCAGGCGTTGAAGTCGCCGACGACGGAGACGCGGCGGGCGTTCGGCGCCCAGACGGCGAAGTGGACGCCGTCGGCGCCCTCGTGGTGGAGGCGGTGGGCGCCCATCTTGTCGAAGAGGCGGAGGTGCGACCCTTCGCGGATGAAGTAGTCGTCCATCGGGCCGAGGACCGGGCCGAAGGAATAGGGGTCGCCGACCCACCACGCGCCGCCGGCGTTGCGGGCGCGGTACTTGAGGGGCTGGCGCTTGCGGATCCTGAGGCGGCCCTCGAAGAAGCCGGCGTCGTGGCGGCGGGAGAGGGTGCCCGCGGGCTTGTCGTCGAGGGTGAAGGCCTCGACCTCCTCGGCGCCGTCGATGAAGGTGCGGGCGACGAGCCGCGCCCCCTCGCCCTGGATGCCGAGCACCGCGAAGGGGTCGCCGTGCCGGCCCGCGACGATCGCCTCGATCGCCCCGGGGTCGAGCGCGGCGAAGCCGGTCTTTCCGGTCTGGCCGCTGTCCGGCTCCTTCTTCACGGCTGTCCTCCCCCAGTGTGGTTCCAATGCGCGAGACCGCGTTTCGGTCCCCGGTCAGCCTGCGAAAGCCTCACGAGGCGTGCGCGAGGCCGTCGGCGCACGCGTGCGCAAGACATTAAGTCCATGATATTGCGGTAATATGTTAGTTTCGTTAACCCCCTGTTCATCCATGTGGCCGAGGCCCTCAGACGTCGATTTCCCAGATGTCCTCCGCGTACTGGCGGATGGTGCGGTCGGACGAGAACCAGCCCATGCGGGCGGTGTTGAGGATCGCCTTGCGCCACCATTCCGTCGGCTCGCCCCACAGGCGGTCGACCTCGCGCTGGGCGGCGGTGTAGGCGTCGAAGTCGGCGGCGACCATGAACCAGTCGTGCTCGTAGAGCCCGCCGATCAGGCCGCGGTAGCGGTCGGGGTCGTCGGGGGAGAAGACCCCGGACGAGATCGCCGACAGCGCCTGGCTGAGCTCGGGCGAGGCGTCGATGATCCCGCGGGGGTCGTGGCCCTTGGCGCGGGCCTCGGCGACCTCCTCGGCGGTCATCCCGAAGATCACGATGTTCTCCGGCCCGACGAGCTCGCGGATCTCGACGTTCGCCCCGTCGAGGGTGCCGATGGTCAGCGCGCCGTTCAGCGCGAACTTCATGTTGCCGGTGCCCGAGGCCTCCATGCCGGCCGTCGAGATCTGCTCGGAGAGATCGGCCGCCGGCACCATCACCTCGGCGAGGCTGACGTTGTAGTTGGGGATGAAGACGACGCGCAGGACGTTCCTGACCGTCGGGTTCGCGTTGATGACCCGCGCCACGTCGTTGGCGAGCTTTATGACGAGCTTGGCGTTGTGATAGGTCGGCGCCGCCTTGCCGGCGAAGATCTTCACCCGCGGCGTCCAGTTCCATTCGGGATGCGAGCGGATCTGATCGTAGAGCGCCACGGCCTCGATGATGTTGAGGAGCTGGCGCTTGTACTCGTGGATGCGCTTGATCTGGATGTCGAAGATCGCGTTCGGGTCGAGCCGGAGGCCCATGCGGTCGCGCACGAGATGGGCGAGGCGGTCCTTGTTCTCGCGCTTCACCCGGGCGAAGGCGTCCTGGACGGCGGGGTCGTCGGCGTATTTCTCGAGGTCGTGCAGCGCCTCGATGTCGTCGAGGAACCGCGGCCCGATGGTGTCGACGAGGAGGTGCGTCAGCCCGGGGTTGCACTGCTGGAGCCAGCGGCGCGGGGTGATGCCGTTGGTCTTGTTGTTGATGCGGTCGGGGAACATGCGGTGGAGGTCCTTGAAGACCGTCACCTTGAGCAGATCCGAGTGCATCGCCGCGACGCCGTTGATCGAATGGGCGCCGACGAAGGCGAGGTTGCCCATCCGCACCCGCCGCTCGCCGGTCTCGTCGATCAGGCTGACGTTGCGGATCGCGGCTTCGTCGAGCCCGTGGTCGTTGCGCGCCGATTTCAGCAGGCCGGCGTTGATCTCGTAGATGATCTGCATGTGCCGCGGCAGGAGCCGCTCGAACAGCGGCACCGGCCAGCTCTCCAGCGCCTCGGGCAGGAGCGTGTGGTTGGTGTAGGCGATCGATCCTTGCGTCTGCCGCCACGCCTCGTCGAAGTCGAGCTCGTGGACGTCCATGAGCAGCCGCATGAGCTCGGCGACGCAGACCGCGGGGTGGGTGTCGTTGAGCTGGATCGCCACCTTCTCGGGGAGATTGTCGAGGCGGCCGTACTGCTGCATGTGCCGCCGCAGGATGTCCTGCAGCGAGGCGGAGGAGAAGAAATACTCCTGCCGCAGGCGCAGCTCCTGGCCGGCGGGCGAGGTGTCGGCGGGGTAGAGGACGCGGGTCAGGGCGTCGGCGCGGTTCGACTCGGCGAGGCTGCCGGAATGGTCGCCGGCGTTGAAGGCGTCGAGGCGGATCGGGTCGATCGGGTCGGCCTTCCACAGGCGCAGGGTGTTCACCCGGTTGGCGCGCCAGCCGACGATCGGGGTGTCGTAGGCCGTGGCCTTGACCTTCTCCGCCGGGATCCAGACGAAGCGCTCGCTGGCGCCGTTGGGCTCGTGGTACTCGACCCGGCCGCCGAAGCAGATGTCGTAGGCGGCCTCGCGACGGTCGAACTCCCACGGGTTGCCGTGTTCGAGCCAGATCTCGGGCAGCTCGACCTGGTTGCCGTCGAGGATCTCCTGGCGGAAGAGGCCGTGGCGGTAGCGGATGCCGTAGCCGTAGGCGGGGATGCCGACCGTCGCCATGCTCTCCATGAAGCAGGCGGCGAGGCGTCCGAGGCCGCCGTTGCCGAGAGCGGCGTCCGCCTCGATCTCGGCGATCTCGTCGTAGTCGACGCCGAGGAGCTTCAGCGCCGCGCGCATCGGCTCGGTCAGGCCCATGTTCGACACCGCGTCGCGCATCAGCCGGCCGATCAGGAACTCGAGGCTGAGGTAGTAGACCCGCTTGCCGCCCTCGAGATAGGTCTCGCGGGTCGCGTTCATCCAGTACTCGACCGCCCGGTCGCGGGTGATGAGGATGACCGCCTGGAGCCAGTCGTGCGGCTTGGCGACGTTCGGGTCCTTGCCGACGCGATAGGCGAGGCGCTCGACGATCTCGCGGGCGAGAATCTCGGGCTCCGCCGAACGCGGGTCGGGACGGGGAAGCGATTGGAGAGAAAGGCTCATCTCGGGTCCTTCGGGCCTCTCGGCCCCGCGCTGACTGCGCTCGGGGCGCGTCTCTCGCGCCCTCGACCGCCGATCTCGTGATGCGCCCCTCCCAAGGCTGCCTTTCGGCCCGGCCACCTAACGGGAAATCCCGCCGGTGATCAAGGGGG
>CAZEGY010000342.1:0-3850 GCA_964511815.1 uncultured Rhodovulum sp. | reverse complement strand
TCGACCGCGGCGTCGTCTACCTGCACATGCAGGGCGCCTGCGCCGGCTGCCCGTCGTCGACGATGACGCTGAAGATGGGCATCGAGAACCTGCTGCGCCACTACATCCCCGAGGTCACCGAGGTGCGGCCGATTGGCCTCTGACGCCCCGCTGATCCTCGCCTTCGACACCGCGGCCGCGCATTGCGCGGCCGCTTTGGTGTGCGGCGGGCGCGTCGTCGCCGCCGCCTTCGAGCCGATGGAGCGCGGCCAGGCCGAGCGCCTGCTGCCGATGGTCGAGCAGGTGCTCGCCGAGGCGGGCGCCGGCTGGGAGGCGGTCGACGGCATCGGCGTCTGCACCGGCCCCGGCAACTTCACCGGCCTCCGCGTCGCCGTCGCCGCCGCGCGCGGCCTCGCGCTCGCGCTCGGCGTGCCGGCGGTCGGGGTCTCGCGCCTCGAGGTGCTCGGCGACCGGCCGGGGACGGTGGTCGCGACCATCGCCGACAAGCGCGGCCGCTTCGTGCAGGTCTTCCGCGACGGCGTGGCCGCGGGCGCGCCCGAGGTCGATCCGGCGCGGATGCCCGAGGGCCCGGTCGCCGACGGCACCGGGCTCGCCTGCGACCTCGCGGCGCTCGCGGCGATCGCGGCGCGGCGGCTCGGCGACGCCCCGCCGCCGGCGCCGCTCTACCTCCGGCCCGCGGATGCGATGCCGCCCTCCGAGGCCCCGCCGCGCCTTCTCGATGACGCCTGAGGCGCTCGCCGCCCTCCACGCCCTCGCCTTCGACGAGGCCCCCCGCCCGTGGACGGCGGCGGAGTTCGCGGCCTTCCTCGCCGAGCCCTCGACGCTCCTCGTCACCCGCGACGGCGGCTTCGCCCTCGGCCGGGTCGCGGGGCCCGAGGCCGAGCTCCTGACCCTCGCCGTCGCGCCCGCCGTGCGGCGTCGCGGCCTCGGGCGCGGGCTCGTCGCGGCGTTCGAGGCCGGGGCGGCGGCGCGGGGCGCGCGCGAGGCGCTGCTCGAGGTCGCAGTAACCAACGGCCCGGCGCGCACCCTCTATGCCGCCGCCGGCTACGCCGAGGTCGGGCGCCGGCGCGGATACTACGCCCGGCGCGGCGCCCCGCCGATCGACGCGCTCGTCCTCGCCCGCCGGCTCGCACCCGTGGAAACGTGTTGACCGGATTCGGGCGATAAGCCTTTACTCCTCCTGTCAGACGGCCGCGGCGCAAGCCCGCGGCCCGACCTGCGCCGGGGCCGGGTGAAGCCCTGTGGCAGGCAGCAGGAGGTTTCCACCCATGACGTTCCTTCGTACCCTCGCCTCGGCCGCGACGCTCGTCGCCACCGCGACGGCGCTGCACGCCCAGGAGGGGCCGGCGGTGATCTTCGACCTCGGCGGCAAGTTCGACCGTTCGTTCAACCAGGCGTCCTTCGAGGGCGCCGAGCGCTTCAAGGAGGAGACCGGGATCGCGTACCGCGAGTTCGAGCTCCAGTCCGACGCCCAGCGCGAGCAGGTGCTGCGCCGCTTCGCGGAGGCGGGCAACGACCCGATCGTCGTCGCCGGCTTCTCCTACGAGAGCGCGATGAACACGGTGGCGGCGGAGTTCCCGGACACGCACTTCGCCATCATCGACGCGGTCGTCGACCTGCCGAACGTGCGCTCGGTGGTGTTCAAGGAGGAGGAGGGGAGCTATCTCGTCGGGATGCTCGCGGCGCTCAAGTCCGAGACCGGCAAGGTCGGCTTCGTCGGCGGCATGGACATCCCGCTCATCCGCAAGTTCGCCTGCGGCTACGTCCAGGGCGTCAAGGCGGCGAACCCCGACGCCGAGATCTTCCAGAACATGACCGGCACCACCGGCGCGGCGTGGAACGATCCGGTCAAGGGCGGCGAGCTCGCCAAGAGCCAGATCGACCGCGGCGCCGACGTGGTCTACCACGCCGCCGGCGGCACCGGCATGGGCGTGCTCCAGGCGGCGGCGGACGCCGACAAGTTCGGGATCGGGGTCGACTCGAACCAGAACCACCTCCACCCGGGCCACGTGCTCACCTCGATGCTGAAGCGGGTCGACAACGCCACCTTCGCGGCGCTGATGGACGAGCACGAGGGCAAGTGGACCGCGGGCATCCAGAACCTCGGCCTCGCCGAGGACGGCGTCGGCTACGCCCTCGACGAGAACAACGAGGCGCTCATCACCCCCGAGATGAAGGCCGCGGTCGACGCGGCCCGCGACCAGATCATCGCCGGCGAGATCAGCGTCCACGACTACATGTCCGACGAGACCTGCCCGGCGTCCTGAGCGCGATGGCGGCGATGGGGACGGGCGGCGGCGGACGGCCGGAGACCGCCCCCCCGGCGATCGAGCTCGTCGGCATCTCGAAGAGCTTCGGGGCGGTCCAGGCGAATAGGGACATCGACCTCGTCGTCGCCAGGGGCACGATCCACGGCATCGTCGGCGAGAACGGCGCCGGCAAGTCGACGCTGATGTCGATCCTCTACGGCTTCTACCAGGCCGACGCCGGCGAGATCCGCGTCGGCGGCGTGCCGACGCCGATCCCCGACAGCCTCGCGGCGATCCGCGCCGGGATCGGCATGGTCCACCAGCACTTCATGCTGGTCGAGCCGTTCACCGTGCTCGAGAACGTCGTGCTCGGCGCCGAGTCGGGCGCCCTGCTCCGCCCCTCGCTCGCCCGCGCCCGGGCGGAGCTCAAGCGGATCGAGGCGGAGTACGAGCTCGACGTCGATCCCGACGCCGTCGTCGGCGAGCTCTCGGTCGGCCTCCAGCAGCGGGTCGAGATCCTGAAGGCGCTCTACCGCGAGTGCGACATCCTCATCCTCGACGAGCCGACGGGCGTGCTCACCCCCGCCGAGGCCGACCACCTCTTCCGCATCCTCCGCCACCTCAAGGCCGAGGGGAAGACCATCGTCCTCATCACCCACAAGCTCCGCGAGATCATGGCGGTGACCGACGCGGTCAGCGTCATGCGTCGCGGCGAGATGGTGCGGACCTTCGTCACCGCCGAGACGACGCCGGCCGAGATCGCCGAGGCGATGGTCGGCCGGCGGGTGCTCCTCCGCGTCGAGAAGGCGCCCGCCACCCCCGGCAGGGTGGTGCTCGAGGTCGACGGGCTCGACCTCGTCGACGCGCAGGGCGTGGCGCGGCTGAAGTCGGTCGGCCTGACGGTGCGGGCGGGCGAGATCGTCGGCATCGCCGGGGTCGCCGGCAACGGCCAGTCGGAGCTTCTCGAGGTGCTCGCCGGCATCCGCGCGGCGACCGGCGGCACGGTGCGGCTCAGGGGCGCGCCGCTCGACATCTCGCGGACGACGAACGCCGACGCGCGCCGGGCGGCGTCGGTCGCCCACATCCCCGAGGACCGCCACCGGCGCGGGCTCGTCATGCCCTTCGCCGAGTGGGAGAACTCCTTCCTCGGCTACCAGCACGAGGCGCGCCTCCAGGGTCCGGCCTTCACCCTCGACCGCCGGGCGATCCGCGACCTCGCCCGCGCGGGCATCGAGCGTTTCGACATCCGCCCGCCGTCCTGCGACCTCACGACGGCGAACTTCTCCGGCGGCAACCAGCAGAAGATCGTCATCGCCCGCGAGCTCGACCGCGACCCCGACGTGCTGCTCGTCGGCCAGCCGACCCGCGGCGTCGACATCGGCGCGATCGAGTTCATCCACCGCCAGATCGTCGCCCTGCGCGACAAGGGCAAGGCGATCCTCCTCGTCTCGGTCGAGCTCGACGAGATCCGGGCGCTCGCCGACCGCATCGTCGTCATGTTCGACGGCCGTGTCTCCGGCGAGCGGCTGGCGGGCGAGACCGACGAGCGCGAGCTCGGGCTGCTGATGGCCGGCATCGACCCGAAGGCGCAGGCGGCATGA
>CAZEGY010000341.1:0-3904 GCA_964511815.1 uncultured Rhodovulum sp. | reverse complement strand
TGGGGCATGGGCCGCGCGAGTTGACGAATCCGGCATGATCCGTACCAGAGATTCTATTTGTGAGGTATGGCCTTCGCTCGCTAGCATTCCGGCGCCGGAGGAACCGGCGCACGAACGAGCGACACCCGGGAGGAAGACCACCATGCGCGCTACCGGAACGGGAGGCGCCGCGGACGCGCGCCTCGGCGGGGGCCAGCGATGACCGCTTTCGAGCCTGCACCCTGGCCGCGCCGCCTGCGCTCGCAGGAGACCTACGAGGGCACCTCCAAGGACAACATCTATCATCGCTCGTGGATGAAGAACCAGGGCCTGCCCGCCGACCTCTTCGACGGGCGCCCGGTGGTCGGCATCTGCAACACCTGGTCGCAGCTCACGCCCTGCAACGCCCACCTCCGCGACCTCGCCGAGCGGGTGCGGCACGGCATCTACGAGGCGGGGGGCCTGCCGGTCGAGTTCCCGGTGTTCTCGCCCGGCGAGAGCTCGCTCCGGCCGACGGCGATGCTCTACCGCAACCTCTGCGCGATGGACGTCGAGGAGGCGCTGCGCGCCAACCCCATCGACGGGGTGGTGCTGCTCGCCGGCTGCGACAAGACCACGCCCGCACTGCTGATGGGCGCGGCGAGCGTCGACATCCCGGCGATCCTCGTCTCGGGCGGGCCGATGCTCAACGGCTGGTTCCGCGGCGAGCGCGTCGGCTCGGGGACCGCGCTCTGGCAGATGTCGGAGGCGGTGAAGGCCGGGACGATGACCAGGGACGACTTCCTCGACGCCGAGCAGGCGATGAGCCGCTCCCCCGGCTCGTGCAACACCATGGGCACGGCCTCGACGATGGCGAGCATGGCGGAGGCGCTGGGGATGGCGCTTTCCGGCAACGCCGCGATCCCGGCGGTCGACTCGCGGCGGCGGGTGATCTCGCAGCTGACCGGGCGGCGGATCGTGCAGATGGTGAAGGACGACCTCAAGCCCTCGGACGTCATGACGAAGCAGGCGTTCGAGAACGCGATCCGCGTCAACGGCGCGATCGGCGGGTCGACGAACGCCGTCATCCACCTCCTCGCCATCGCCGGGCGGATCGGGGTGGACCTGAGCCTCGACGACTGGGACCGGCTCGGGCGCGACATCCCGACGATCGTCGACCTGATGCCCTCGGGGCGGTTCCTGATGGAGGAGTTCTTCTACGCCGGCGGCCTGCCGGTCGTCATCCAGCGGCTCGGCGAGAGCGGACACCTGCACAAGGACGCGCTCACCGTCTCGGGCGGGCCGATCTGGGACGAGGTCAAGGACGTCAGGAACTGGAACCCGGAAGTGATCCGCCCGGTCGAGAAGGCGCTGACCGCCTCGGGCGGGATCGCGGTGCTCCGCGGCAACCTCGCTCCGGACGGGGCGGTGCTGAAGCCGTCGGCGGCGTCGGAGCACCTGATGCGGCACCGCGGGCGTGCCGTGGTCTTCGAGGACATCGACGACTACAAGGCCAGGATCAACGACGAGGACCTCGACATCGACGAGACCTGCGTGATGGTGCTGAAGAACTGCGGGCCGCGCGGCTATCCCGGCATGGCCGAGGTCGGCAACATGGGCCTGCCGCCGAAGGTGCTGCGCAAGGGGATCACCGACATGGTGCGGATCTCGGACGCCCGCATGTCGGGAACCGCCTACGGGACCGTGGTGCTCCACACCTCGCCCGAGGCGGCGCGGGGCGGTCCGCTGGCGGTGGTGCGGGACGGGGACATGATCGCGCTCGACGTGCCGGCGCGCGCGCTGACGCTGGAGATCTCGGACGCCGAGCTCGCCGAGCGGCTGGCGGCGTGGAAGTCCCCGGTCGAGCGGCCGGACGGGGGGTGGAACCAGCTCTACTACGACCACGTCAAGGGCGCCGACACCGGGGCGGACATGGACTTCCTCGTCGGCAGCCGCGGCCACGCGGTCGCGCGGGAGTCGCACTGATGGCCTATCCGGTCGCCGTCGTCGGCGTGGGCAAGATCGCCCGGGACCAGCACCTGCCGGCGATCGCCGCGGACCCCGACTTCGAGCTCGCCGCCGGGGTCTCGCGCAACGACGCGATCGACGGCGTGCCGAACTTCCGCGACATCGACGCCTTCCTCGCGGAAGGTCCCGAGGCGGCGGTGGCGCTCTGCGTGCCGCCCTCGGTCCGCACCGCGATGGCGGTGAAGGCGCTCGAGGCCGGGCGCGACGTGCTGCTCGAGAAGCCGCCGGCGGCGACGCTCGGCGAGATCGAGCGGATGACCGCCGCGGCGCGGGCGAACGACCGGGTGCTCTTCGCCACCTGGCACTCGCGCTTCGCGCCGGCGGTGCCGGCGGCGCGGGCGTGGCTCGCCGGCAAGGAGGTGCGGCGCGCGGCGATCGTCTGGAAGGAGGACGTGCGGCGCTGGCATCCCGGGCAGGCGTGGATCTGGCAGCCGTCGGGGTTCGGGGTGTTCGACCCCGGGATCAACGCGCTGTCGATCCTGACCGAGGTCCTGCCAGGGGCGTTCGTCGTCGACGCCGCGACCCTCTCCTTCCCCGAGAACCGCGCCACCCCGATCGCGGCGGAACTGGCGATGACCGGGGCGGGCGGGTATCCGGTGACGGCGGACTTCGACTGGCGCCAGCAAGGGCCGCAGACCTGGGACATCACCGTCGAGACCGATGGCGGGACGCTGACGCTCTCGCTCGGCGGCGGGGCGCTCGCGATCGACGGCACCGAGGTGGAGCGCGGCCCCGACCGGGAGTATCCCGGGATCTACCGCCGCTTCGCGGCGCTCCTCGCCGCGCGCGAGAGCGACGTCGACGCCGGGCCGCTGCGGATCTGCGCCGACGCCTTCCTGCTCGGCGAGCGCCGCTTCGTCGAGCCGTTCCACGACTGACCACGCGCGACTGACAGGCAAGAGAAACTGCGGGAGGCAGAGATGACGACGCGACCCTATTCCGGGATCTGGCCGGTGGCGCCCACCCCCTTCACCGACGACGGCGCCGTCGACGTCGAGGGGATGAAGCGGGTGATCGACTGCATGGTCGACCAGAAGGTCGACGGCATCTGCATCCTCGCCAACTTCTCCGAGCAGTTCCTGCTCTCCGACGAGGAGCGCGCCGTGCTGACCCGGACGAGCCTCGAGCACGCCGCCGGGCGGGTGCCGATCATCGTCACCGTCTCGCACTTCGCGACGCAGGTGGTCGAGGCCCGCGCCCGCGAGGCGGCGGCGATGGGCGCGGCGATGCTGATGATGATGGCGCCCTACCACGGCGCGAGCCTGCGGGCCGACGAGGAGGGCATCTTCGAGCACTTCGAGCGCGCCGGCAAGGCGGGCGGCATCCCGATCATGGTGCAGGACGCGCCGATGGCGGGGACGAACCTCTCCGTGCCCTTCCTCGTGCGCATGGCCCGCGAGATCGAGGCGGTGAAGCTCTTCAAGATCGAGACCCCGCAGGCGGCGGCGAAGCTCCGGGCGCTGATCGCCGCGGGGGGCGACGCGATCGAGGGACCCTTCGACGGCGAGGAGGCGATCACGCTCCTCGCCGACCTCGACGCGGGCGCGACGGGGTCGATGACCTCGGCGACCCTGCCCGACCTGATCGGCCCGGCGATCACCGCCTATCTCGCCGGGGACCGCGCCGCGGCGAAGGCGACCTACGAGCGGCTGCTGCCGATCATCAACTTCGAGAACCGCCAGTGCGGCTGGCGCTCGTGCAAGGCGGTGATGAAGGAGGGCGGGGTGATCGGCTCGGAGGCGGTGCGCCACCCGACCCGGCCGATGCATCCCGATACCCGGGCGCAGCTCCTCGAACTCGCCCGCGAGGTCGCGCCGCTGGCGCTGACCTGGGGGAACTGAGACCCCCCGCGAAAGTCTCCGCCGCGCCCGGAGGCCGGTGCCGTCGCGCGCGCGTGACGGCACTTAAGTAACTGATA
>CAZEGY010000340.1:0-3928 GCA_964511815.1 uncultured Rhodovulum sp. | reverse complement strand
GTCGACCTCGACCGTCGGGTTGCCCCGGCTGTCGAGGATTTCGCGGCCGACGACGTCAATGATCACCGACATGGATGGAGGTCCCCCCGTCATTTCTTGCACCACGGCAGTCGGACGTTGCCTAGCGGAAAGCGCCTGAGGGGGGAACCGGAATCTTGGCCGCGACCCGGGGCGGAATCCGCCCCGGCAGAGCCGGACCGGCGGCTCCGGAGCGCGCACCGCGGGACCGGGGGCCGGACCGATCGCACGCGGAATCGCGCGCCGTCTCGCGCGCGAGACGCTACTCAAGTTGCTGATATTGCTCGATTACGTCTGCGGCGTTAACCGGTGGGAAACCACGATTCGGACCGACGTTGCGCACCTCTGCGCGGGCGTCGGGAAGCGATCCGTCAGCCGTCCCAGGGCGTCCCGCGGTCGCGGCGGGACCCGGCGCGGGCCGCGCGTCCGGCGTGCTCGAGCCGCCCCTCGAGCCAGAAGCCGAGGGCGAGGCCGGCGAGGAAGCCGCCGAGGTGGGCCTGCCAGGCGAGCATCCCCTGGAGGCCGAAGAAGAGCAGGACGTTGAGGCCGGCGAGGACCAGGACCCGGCGGGTGACCGGGGCGGGCGAGATGCCGTGGCGCCGGTGGCGTCGCCAGTCCCAGGCGATCCACACCCCGAGGAAGCCGAAGACCGCGCCCGAGGCGCCGACCATCGGGTAGGCGCCGCCGGCGACGAGCCCGAACACCGCGCCTCCGGCGATCGCCGAGAGGAGGAAGACCGGCAGCACCACGCCGTTGCCGTAGCGGTCGGCCGAGAAGCGCCCGAGGGCGAGGAGGATCGCCATGTTCATCACCATGTGGAGCAGCGACCCGTGCAGGAGGGCGTGGGTCACGAACATCGTCACCGGCTGGGCGGCGAAGATCGGGCTGTCGCCGTGGAGGAGCTGCGCCCAGAAGGCGCCGGCGATGAACACCCGGCTCCGCAGCGTCGGGTCGGCGATCCAGCCCCAGTCGGCGAGGGTGAGGATCGCCTCGATCAGGGCGATGCCGCCGACGAGGGCGACGAGCGTCCGCGGCAGCGGATGGTGCGGAACGGGCGGCGTGGGGCGCAGGCGGCTCATGACGGAATCCGGATGGGGGCGTGGCCGCGCCGGGCGGGCGTGACGCTCACGCGCTGGCGGCCAGGAGGCTGGCGTTGCCGCCGGCGGCGGTGGTGTCGACGCAGAGGTGGCGCTCGACGACGTAGCGCCCGGGGGCGACGACGGCGGTCTCGAGCGGGACGATCGGGCCGTCGCGCCGGGCGAGGACGCGGCGGAGGGCGCGGAGCCAGTCGGCGGGGCCGGTGGCGGCGACGAAGGCGAGGCCGGGGAGATCGGCGAGGGTCTCGGGCGTCGGCTGGCCGTCGAAGGCGACGGCGGGGAGCCCGGCGAGCGGGGCGAGCGCCGCGGCGGCGCCGTCGGCGACGGCGAGGACGGCGTTGCCGGCGGCGAGCGCCTGCACGGCCTGGGCGAGCACGGTGGCGGGGCCGGCGCCGAGGCAGAGCACGCGGCCGCGGGGGTGGAGGGAGAGGCGGTTGCTCTCGCCGGTCGGGCCGGGGAGGTCGCGCGGGAAGGTGTCGAGGACGGCGGTCGCCGCCAGCGCCGCGGCGGCGCCGGGCACGTCGGCGAGCCGGGCGGCGAGGACGGCGCGGCGGTCGTCGCGCGTCGCCCAGTCGCCGGCGTCGAGCACCGCGAAGGCGGCGGCGATCGCCTCGGCCGGCACCACGGGGCCGGCGGGGGCGGGGGCGTCGGCGGGGGCAGGGGCGGGGGCCTGGAGGCGGGGGAGGTAGAAGGGGCCGCCGGCCTTGGGGCCGGTGCCGGAGAGGCCCTCGCCGCCGAAGGGCTGCGAGCCGACGATGGCGCCGATCTGGTTGCGGTTGACGTAGGCGTTGCCGACGTGGAGACCGGCGGTCACCCGCTCGACGCGGTCGTCGATGCGGCTGTGGAGGCCGCAGGTCAGGCCGTAGCCGCGGGCGTTGATGGCGGCGACGACGCCGTCGAGCTCGGCGGCGCGGAAGCCGGCGACGTGGAGGACGGGGCCGAAGACCTCGCGGGTGACGCCGGCGATGCCCGGGACGGTGACGACGCTCGGCGCGACGAAGCGGCCGCCGACGGGGACGGGCAGGGCCTTGACGAGGCTGCCCGCGGCCTTGGCCTCGGCGAGGTAGGCGTCGATCCCGGTGCGGGCCTCGTCGTCGATGACCGGACCGACGTCGGTCGCCGGGTCCCACGGGTCGCCGACGGCGAGGGCGTCCATCGCGCCGGCGAGCATCTCGAGGACGCGGGCGCGCGCCTCCTCCTGGACGTAGAGGACGCGGAGCGCCGAGCAGCGCTGGCCGGCGGACTGGAAGGCCGAGGCGAGGACGTCGCGGACCACCTGCTCGGTCAGCGCGGTCGAGTCGACGATCATCGCGTTGATGCCGCCGGTCTCGGCGACGAGCACGGCGTCGGGGGCGGCGTTCGCGGCGAGGGCGCGGTTGATCGCCTGCGCGACCTCGGTCGAGCCGGTGAAGACGACGCCGGCGATCCCCGGCGCCGCGGTCAGCGGCGCGCCGACGGTCGGGCCGTCGCCGGGGAGGAGCTGGAGGGCGGCGGCCGGGGCGCCGGCGGCGTGGAGGAGCGCGACGGCGCGGGCGGCGATGAGCGGGGTCTGCTCGGCGGGCTTGGCGATGACGGCGTTGCCGGCGCCGAGGGCGGCGGCGACCTGGCCGGTGAAGATCGCGAGGGGGAAGTTCCACGGCGAGATGCAGACGAGGACGCCGCGCGGGCGGCCGGTCGCCGTTTCGGCGGCGTCGGCGTAGTAGCGCAGGAAGTCGACGGCCTCGCGGACCTCGGCGACGGCGTCGGCGAGGGTCTTGCCCGCCTCGCGGGTGGCGATCGCCATGAGCTCGGGGGCGTTCGCCTCGTAGAGGTCGGCGGCGGTGCGCAGCACCGCGGCGCGCTCGCCCGGCGTCACCTGCGACCAGGCGGCGAAGCCGGCGGGCGCGCGGGCGAGGGCGGCGTCGACCTCGGCCGGGGTCGCCTCGGCGACGGTGCCGACGATGTCCGACGGGTCGGCGGGGTTGGTCACCGGCCGCGGCTCGCCGCCGCCGCCCGGCGGCGTCGCCATCCAGTGATGGGTCCGCCACGGCGCCCGGCCGTCGAGGAGCGGCGTCGCCGAGGCGGGCTCGTTGACGTTCCAGCCGACCGAGTTCCGCCGCGGCGCGAACAGCGCCTCCGGCGGGCGGATGCCGGGGTTGGCGACGGCGTCGCCGAGTTCGGCGACCGCCGCCAGCGGATCGGCGGCGATCTCGGTGGCGGGGAGGTCCTTGTCGACGATCTGGTTGACGAACGACGAGTTGGCGCCGTTCTCGAGCAGGCGGCGGACGAGATAGGCGAGGAGGTCGCGGTGGGCGCCGACCGGCGCGTAGATGCGGCAGCGCGTCCCCTCGCCCTCGTGGACGATGTCGTGGAGCGCCTCGCCCATGCCGTGCAGGCGCTGGAACTCGAAGCCGGCCGCCTTTTCGCCACGGTCGCCGGCCATCTCGAGGACGGCGGCGACGGTGTGGGCGTTGTGGGTGGCGAACTGCGGGTAGATGCGGTCGCGGGCGTCGAGGAGCTTCCGGGCGTTGGCGAGGTAGCTCACGTCCGTCGACGGCTTGCGGGTGAAGACCGGGAAGCCCGGCAGGCCCTTCTCCTGCGCCTGCTTGATCTCGCTGTCCCAGTAGGCGCCCTTGACGAGACGGACCATGATCCGGCGGCGGTGGCGCTCGGCGAGGGCGTGGAGGTGGTCGATGACCGGCCCGGCCCGGCGCCCGTAGGCCTGGACGACGACGCCGAAGCCGTCCCAGCCGGCGAGGTGGCGGTCGGCGAGGAGCGTCTCGATCACGTCGAGCGACAGGTCGAGGCGCTCGGCCTCCTCGGCGTCGATGTTG
>CAZEGY010000339.1:0-3940 GCA_964511815.1 uncultured Rhodovulum sp. | reverse complement strand
ACTTCCTCGAGCGGCTGCGCGAGACCCGGCAGATGCCCGAGCAGAAGGACTTCGCCGCCTGGCGGCGGAAGCTGACCGAGCTCGAGGAGGGGGCGCGCTCGGGCACCTACGAGGAGAACTGGCAGCTGCCGTCGGGCAAGATCTTCCGGGTCACCGGGCGGCCGCATCCGCAGGGAGCGCTCGCCTTCCTCTTCGAGGACATCTCGACGGCGATCATGCTCGAGCGCCGCTACCGCTCCGAGCTCGAGATCGGGCAGGCGACCCTCGACCGCATCTCCGAGGCGGTGGCGGTGTTCGACGCCTCGGGGACGCTCGTCTTCGTCAACGCCGCCTTCGAGAGCCTGTGGGGCCTCGACCCGATGGCCCGGCTCGACGGGCCGGGGGTGACCGAGATGACCGGGTTCTGGGAGGAGCGCTGCCTGCCGACGCCGGTCTGGGCGCGCCTCGCCGAGTTCGCGACCGCCGCCGAGGCGCGCACCAGCTGGACGGAGACCGTCGAGACCCGCGCCGGGCGGGCGCTGCGGATGCTGGTGGCGCCGCTTCCCGACGCCTCGGCGCTCGTCGTCTTCGGCGATCCGGTGCCCGACACCGCCGGCGCGGCGCTGCTCGGGGAGATCGCGCTCGAGCACGTGCGCCTGCCCGCCGAGGAGGCGCTGCCGAAGCTCCTCGCCGCCCTTCCGGCGGCGCCGACGCCCGAGGCGTTCCAGTCGCTCGGGGCCGCGGTGCAGGGCCTCAAGGACGGCCTCGCCCGCTCGCATGCGCTGACGAGCCTCGCCGTGGCCGCGGTGGCGCCGGGCACGCCGCTGCCGCAGCTCGCCGCCGCCTGCGCCGCCCGCGGCCTCGTCCTCGACGCGCCGGAGGACGCCGGCGCCTGGGAGGCGCCGGTCCGCCGCGCGGCGATCGCCCTCGGACTCGCGGCCGCCGACGGGGCCGCGTCCGGCGGCCGGGTGACGCTCCGCCTCGACGCCGGCGACGACGGCCGCCGCCTCGTCGTCGCCGCGCCGGCGCCGGACGGCGCGCCGCGTCCCGACGGCCTTGGCATCGCCCTCGCTGGCCGCGTCCTCGACGCCGCCGGCGGGCGGCTCGAGGTCGCGACCGAGGGCGGGGCGCTGACGCTGACCGCCTTCCTTCCCGGGGCGGCGGAGGTGCGGCGGGCGGTCTGACCGAGCCCGCTACCTGCCCGGGCGGGCGGCGGGATCGCGGACCTCCTCCGGGGCGAAGCGGTCGAGGAGCAGCCCGACGGGGATCATCAGGAGCCACGAGACGAGCGCCACGGTGGTGCCGATCGCGACGAGCGGCAGTGACAAGAGGATCACGGCGACCGGGCTCAGCGCCATGACGAGGGTGTAGCGCAGCGCCGCGGGCGGGAGCGGGCGGGCGAGGTGCCCGCCGCGGGCGGCCATGACGAGGAGCACCGCCTCGAGCAGGCTGATGCCGCCGACCGTCGCGGCGAAGAGCAAGAAGGCGGCGGGAAAGCCCTCGTAGGCGCTGATCAGCCCGACCGGAAACGGGCAGAAGGCCACGAGGGCGAGATAGACGAGGTTCACCGCGATCATCGCGCTGTCGACGCTGCGCAGCGCCGCGAAGAACTGGTGATGCGCGATCCAGAAGCGGCCGATGACGAGGAAGCCGAGAAAGAAGCCGACGATCGCCTTCCACTCGGCGCCGAGCGCCGGGCCGAGGCCGTCGGGCGCCGCCGCGACGTGGAGGTCGACGACGAGGAGCGTCATCGCGATGGCGTAGACCGCGTCGGTGAAGAACGAGACCCGGTCGAACTCGAGCCCGCGGCTCTCGCGGCCGTAGCGGCCGGGAGGGTCGGGCGCGCCGTCGCTCAAGCGGGGCTGTCCGCCGCGAGCCGTTCCACCGCCGCGCGGGCGAGGGGGGCGAGCCCGGCGCCGCCGGCGGCGAGGTGGGCGAGGATCGCGGCGCGCATCCGCGGGTCCCAGAAGCGGGCGATGTGGTCGGCGATCAGCGGGATGGCGCGCTCCTCGCCCTGGATGCTGACGTTCCTGGCGATCTGGTTCGCCATCATCACCAGCTTCTCATCCCGCTGCATGTCGCGCCATCCTCCCGCTCGGGTCGAGCGCGATGCGCTCGCATCCGGTGAATATCTCGAATCCGTCGTCGCGGGCGATGCCGACGACCGTCATCCCCGCGGCCCGCGCGGTGCGGAGGGCGAGGGCTGTCGGCGCCGACACCGCGGCGACGATGGAAACTCCGATCGCGGCCGCCTTCTGGACGAGCTCGACCGAGAGCCGGCTCGACATCACCAGCACCCCCCCTGCCGCCGCCTCGCCCGAGCGCGCCAGCGCGCCGGCGAGCTTGTCGAGGGCGTTGTGGCGCCCGACGTCCTCGCGCACGGCGACGAGGCCGGCGTCGCCGCCGCTGCCTCCGGGGCGCCAGAGGCCGGCGGCGTGGAGCGCCCGCGCCTCGGCGTTCAGCACCTGCGCCGGGCGCAGCGCGGCGACCGCCGCCTCGATCTCGGCGACGGCGAGGAGCGGCCCCGCCGCCACCGGCGGCACCGGCGGCAGGGCGGCGTCGAGGCTGTCGATGCCGCAGAGCCCGCACCCGGTCGGGCCGAGCAGGGCGCGGCGGCGGTCGAGCACCTCGCGGCCGGCGGCCGGGGCGAGCCACATGCGCGCCTCGATGCCGCTCGGCTGGACGACGATCTCGAGCTCGGCGATGTCGGCGGGCGTGGCGATGCGGCGCTCGGTCAGGCTGAAGCCGATGGCGAAGTCCTCGAGGTCGGCGGGGCTCGCCAGCATGACGGCGTGGGTGGTGCCGTCGTAGACGAGGGCGACCGGCACCTCCTCGGGGAGCGTGCGCGTGCCCTCGCTCACGGTGTGGCCGCGGACGCGGAGGACGGTGGCGCGGGCGAGGGCGGCGGTCGCGGTCATGCCGGGGACGCTCCGTGCCGGGCGCCGGCGCCGGCGGGCGACGCGGGTAGGGTTAACTGGTTAACGCCCCGAGACCCCCCGATCAGGATGCGCCGGGGGCGCCCCGCCGGGAAGCGGCCCGGCGCGACGGGGTTAATCCCGCCGCCCGGGCCGGGCACGCGCCGATCGTCGGGGTCGCGGGCCACCGGGCTATTCCGCGGCGATCCGGCGGCTTTTCTCGGAGAAGTGGCGGTAGTCCTCCTGCTCCTCGGTCGGGCCGTTCGAGGGCGTCACCTGCACCGCCGTCACCTTGTACTCCGGGCAGTTGGTCGCCCAGTCGGAGAAATCGGTGGTGACGACGTTCGCGCGGGTCAGCGGGTGGTGGAAGGTGGTGTAGACGACGCCGGGCGCCACGCGGTCGGTGATGAGGGCGCGGAGCGCGGTCTCGCCGGCGCGGCTCCGGATCGTGACCCAGCCGCCGTCGAGCACCCCACGCACCTCGGCGTCGTGGGGATGGATTTCGAGGCGGTCCTCGCCGTGCCAGAGCACGTTCTCGGTGCGCCGGGTCTGGGCGCCGACGTTGTACTGGCTGAGGATGCGGCCCGTGGTCAGCAGGAGCGGGAAGCGCGGGCCGACCTTCTCGTCGGTCGGGACGTACTCGGTCAGCATGAAGCGGCCCTGGCCGCGGGTGAACTCGTCGGTGTGCATCACCGGGAAGCCGAGCGGATGCTCCTCGTTGCACGGCCACTGGATCGAGCCCTCGGCGTCGAGCTTCTCGAAGCTCATCCCGGCGAAGGTCGGGGTGAGGCGGGCGATCTCGTCCATGATCTGCGAGGGATGGGTGTAGGTCCAGTCGAGGCCGATCTCGCGGGCGATGAGCTGGGTCACCTCCCAGTCGGCGTAGCCGTTCTTCGGCGTCATCACCCGCCGCACCGGCTGCACCCGGCGCTCGGCGTTGGTGAAGGTGCCGTCCTTCTCGAGGAAGGTCGAGCCCGGCAGGAAGACGTGGGCGTAGTTCGCGGTCTCGTTGAGGAACAGGTCCTGGACGACGACGCAGTCCATCG
>CAZEGY010000338.1:0-3942 GCA_964511815.1 uncultured Rhodovulum sp. | reverse complement strand
CCGCCATCTTCTGCATGACGTTCCGGCGGTGGATCTGCAGCGTGACCTCGCTGATGCCGAGCTCGGCGGCGGCCTGCTTGTTGAGGAGGCCGCCGACCACCAGCGGCAGCACCTCGCGCTCGCGCGGCGTCAGGTGGCGGTATCGCCGCCGCAGCAGGTCGATCTCGCTACGGCCGGCGCGTTCCTCCCGGTCCTGCGCGAGCGCCGCCGCGATCGCGGCCATGAGGTCGGTGTCGCTGAATGGCTTGGTCAGGAAGTCGACGGCGCCGTGCTTGATCGCGCGCACCGACGAGGGGATGTCGCCGTGGCCGGTGAGGAAGACGATCGGCGGGTGGTCGCGCCGGGCGAGCTGGCGCTGCAGGTCGAGGCCGTTGATGTCGGGCAACTCGACGTCGAGGATCACGCAGGCCGGCACGTCCGGCTTTGCCGCGCCCATGTAGTCGCCGGCCGAGGCGAAGGCGGCGGCGCGAAGCCCATGCGCGGCCAGGAGCTCGGTGAGCGCCTGGCGGATGCGTTCGTCGTCGTCGACGATGAAGACGATGTGGTCGTCGGTCGTCATGCTTCGGCCTTGGCCTCGATCGGCAGGGTGAAGACGAAGGTCGCGCCCTGCGGCGCATTGCCCTCGGCCCAGAGCCGGCCGCCGTGCGCCTCGACGATCGAGCGGCAGATGGCGAGGCCCATACCCATCCCCTGCGCCTTGGTGGTGAAGAAAGGCTGGAACACACGGTCGGGGAACGCGAGCCCGGGTCCGGTGTCGCTGACCTCGGTCCGGATCGCGTCGTCGGCCCGGCGGACCCGGATGCGGAGGACGCGGTCCTCGGCCGCCTCCATCGCCTCGAGGCCATTGCGGATGAGGTTGACCAGCACCTGCTGGATCTGCACCCGGTCGAGGGGGATGGGCGGCAGGCTCCCGTCCACCTCGACCTCCACCCGGACACGGGCCCTCGCGGCCGCCTCGGCGGTGAGGTCGCGCGCCTCGCGGATGACGGCGTCGAGCGCGGCGGGGGCGTGCGCCTGCGGGGCCTGGCGGAAGAGCGCGCGGATGCGGCTCACCACGTCGGCGGCGGAGTTGGCGTCGCGGACGATGCGCTCGGCGGTGAGCTTCGCGCGCTCGATGTTCGGCGGCTCGGCCGACAGCCAGCGGTGGCAGGCGTTCGAGTTGGCGACGATCGCCGCCAGCGGCTGGTTCACCTCGTGGGCGATCGAGGCCGAGAGCTCGGCGAGGCTCGCCGCCTGCGCGGCCCGGGCGAGGTTGTCCTGCGCCAGCCGCAGTGCCTCCTGCGCCCGCACCTCGCCGTCGATGTCGAGGCAGATGACGTTCCACTGCACGATGGCACCCTCGGCGTCGCGCATCGGCGCGGCGCGCGTCTCGACCCAGCGGTATTCGCCGTCGAAGCGCCGCAAGCGGTGCCGCCGTGCGTAGGGCGCGCCGGTGGCGAGCGAGCGAGCGTAGCGCTCCTTCACCCCCACCAGGTCGTCGGGATGCACGCCCAGGTCGAGCGTCGCGGCGAGCCGCGAGGGACCCGTTCCGTCCAAATCCTCGAGGTCGTAGCCGAGGAACTCGCGGAGCTGCCGGCTGCGGTAGACCGGCTCGCCGTTGGGCGCGGCGCAGTCGATCATCGCCGGCAGCGTCTCGACCAGCTGCCAGAGGAAGCGCTCGCGCTCGCGCAGCTCGTCCTGCACGCGCACCTCGTCGTCGATGTCGACGGAGAGGCCGAACCACTCGGTGATGGTGCCGTTCCGGTCGCGCTGCGGCTCGAAGCGGCCGTCCATCCATCTGAAGGTGCCGTCCGGCAGGCGGCGCCGATAGCGCATCGCAAAGGCGCTGCCGGATTGGCGGGCCTGCGCGGCTCCTACGCGCACCCGCTCGGCATCCTCGGGATGGAGCAGCTCCAGGGTAGCCCGCGCGAAGTCCTCGAAGGAGGGATCGGAAAGGCCCGTCCGCTCGAGGTAGCGCCTGCTGACATAGGTGATCTCGCCGGCGGGCGTCCAACTGACGATGTGGACCGGCAGGGCTTCGATCAGCTGCTGGAGCTGCCGCTCCCGGCGTTGCAGTCCTTCCTTCGCCCGCACCAGGTCGTCGATGTCAACGCAGACGCCATACCACTGGATTACGGCGCCGGCCTCGTCCCTGAGCGGCTCGGCGCGGCCCTCGGTCCAGCGCCAGGCTCCGTCGGCGCGGCGCTGGCGGTAGGTCATGGCAAAGGGGATGCCGGTCTCGAGCGCGCGGACGAGAGCGGCCTCGACCGCGCCCCGGTCATCGGGGTGAGTATCGGCGAGGGTGCGCATCGCATCGGGCGCGGTCAGCTCCTCGAGGGTGACGCCGAGAAAATCGGTGAGCCGCTGGTTGAGATAGGAGGGCGTTCCCTCGGGCGTCATGCACCAGATCAGTGCGGGCACCGTGTCGATCATCTGCTGCAGGCGGCGTTCGCTGTGGCGCAGCGCCTCCTCGGCGTGCATCTGGTCGTCAACGTCGTGGCAGAGGCCGTACCACTGCAGGATCCGCCCGTCCTCGTCCCTGAGCGGCGCGGCGCGGCTCGACATCCAGCGCCAGGCGCCGTCGGCACGGCGCAGGCGGTAGCGCATGGCGAAGCCCTCGCCGGTGAAGAGGCTGCGCTTCAGCGCGTCCGTCAGCCCGGCCGCGTCCTCCGGGTGGACTGCGGCCGCGACCAGCGCCTCGAGCCGGGTCATGCCCGGGCGATCAGTGCCGGCGACGTCGAAGCCCAGGAAGTCGACCATGCGCCGGTTGTAGAAGACCGGCTCGCCGTCGGGGGTAAGCCGCCAGAGGTGGCTCGGCACCAGGTCGACGAGCTGCGACAGCGTGTGCTCGCGGTCGCGGAGCGCGGCCTCGGTCTTCCTGTAGACATCGATGTCGAAGCCGATGCCGTACCAGCCGGTGATGCGGCCGTCCTCGCGGCGGCTCGGGCGGATGGCGAAGCGGTGCCAGACGTAGTCGCCGGTGGCGCGGAGCACGCGGTACTCGTGGTTGAAGGGCTCGCCGGTGCGCAGGCACTGGCGGAGGTGGGCCGCGGCCTCCTCGTAGTCGTCGGGATGGACGCCGAGCTTCCAGCCGAGGTCGCCGCCATCCATGAAGGCGCCCCCGCCGAGCGGGCGGTTCAGGTCCTCGAGCGTCATCGCGATCGAGGTCTGGGCGATCGGGGTCGCGTAGGTGAACCGCCCCGCGGCGTCGAAGGCGAAGGCAGCGCCGTGCAGCTGCTCGATGACCCGGGCAGCGCGGATCGCCTCGGCGGTCTCGCCGAGATCGTCGGTGGTTGTCCACGGCTCGTCGGGCGCGTGGACGTGGGGATCGACCTCGACGCCGACGCGGTAGCCGGGCTCGGCCCGGAGCTCGGCCAGCCGCCAGCCGCCATCGGGCTGGCGCTGCCGGCAGCTCACGACCTGCGGGATGCCACTCCAGAAGGCGCGCGCTGCAGCCTGCTCCGCGGCGGGGCGATCGTCCGGATGGATGAGGCTTGAGACGGGAGAGGTGTCGGCGGGGTGGGTCCTGGCTGCGCCGGCGGCCGCGACGATCGCGCCGATCAGGGTGGCGAGCCCGAGGAACACCGGCCACTGCGGGGACGCGGCAAGAGCAACGGCGGCCAGCAACGCGACGACGAAGGCAAGGACGAAAGCCGCGAGCAGGTGCGCCGTGCGGGCGGGCACCAACAGGAAGGCGGCGGCGACGGGGGCAAGGAGGCCGAGCGGCGATCCGGTGAACCAGCAGGCGGCGAGGCCGGCGGCAGCGGCAGCGACCGCCAAGGTCGAGGCGTGCTGGGCGAGCATCGCCGGGATCGTCGGAGGGTCGGGAGCCGTCAGCGCACGGTCTGTCACATCGTCCTCGCCATGTCGAAGCGGTATGCCACGCATATTACCTCCGGCGCTCGCCGGCGGCACGTCATGGAAATCCATGCATCGGCGCGGCGTCGACCTGGACCCTGGGCG
>CAZEGY010000337.1:0-3967 GCA_964511815.1 uncultured Rhodovulum sp. | reverse complement strand
ATCCCCGGCCGGGCGAGCTCGCTCTGCACCGAGGCGATGTTGATGATCTTGCCGCTCCCGCGCGGGATCATCCGCCGCGCCGCCGCCTGCCCGACGTAGAAGAGGCTCGAGACGTTGATCTCGAGCAGCTGGCGCCACTTCTCGACGGGAAAGTCCTCGAGCGGCGTGCGGAACTGCATCCCGGCGTTGTTGACGAGGATGTCGATCGCGCCGACGTCGCGCTCGATCCGCGCGATCCCCTCGGCCGCCGCCTCGGGGTCGGTGACGTCGAAGGCCGCGGTCGCGGCGCCGGCGATGCCCGCGGCCGCCATCGCCAGCCGCTCGTGGTCGCGGCCGTTCAGGATCACCGTCGCCCCGTGGGCGGCGAGGCCGACGGCGAGGGCGTGGCCGATGCCCTGGCTCGATCCGGTGACGAGGGCCCGCCGGCCGGCGAGGTCGAAGAGGGGAAAGGTCATCATGTCCTCAGGTCTGCGAACCGGCGGCGTCGAGCTCGGTCATGAGCCGGGTCCAGATCTCGGGCGGCTGGGCGCCCGAGACCGCGAAGCGCCCGGCGACGATGAAGGTCGGCACGCCCTCGATCCCCATCTTCGCGGCCGCCCGCGCCTCGTCGCGGACCTCGTCGCGGTCGGCGTCGCCGGCGAGGAGCCGCGCGATCACGGCGCCGTCGAGGCCCGCCTCCTCGGCCGCCGCGCGCAGGACGCCGGCGTCGGAGACGTCCTCGCCCTCCTCGAAGTAGCGGCGGAAGAGCGCCATCGCCGTGCGGGTCTGGAGCCCGTCGGCCGCGGCCCAGCGGATCAGGCGGTGGGCGTCGAGGGTGTTCGGCATCCGGGCGATGCCGTCGAAGCGGAAGGCGATCCCCGCCTCGCGCCCGAGCGCCTCCAGCCGGGCGTGGGCGGTGGCGATGCGGTCGCCGTCGCCGAACTTCGCCCGCATGTAGGCGGCGCGGTCGACCCCCTCGGGCGGGATCGAGGGGTCGAGCCGGAACGGGTGCCAGACGATGGCGAAGGGATGCCGCCCCTCGCGCGCGGCGAGCGCCTTCAGGAGGTTCGCCGCGCCGAGGTAGCACCACGGGCAGACGACGTCGGAATGGATGTCGAGGCGGGTCACGCCGCCCCTCCCCCGGGGGACGGGCCCGCCGGATGGTTCGGGTCGACCCACACCTCCTCGACCGCCTCGGCGGGGGCGATGTCGAGGTTGACGACCACCGCCTCCTGGTCGCTCCGCACCAGCACGCACTCGAGGGCCTCGTCGGTCGCGGCGTTGATCTCCTGATGCGGCACGTAGGGCGGCACGAAGATGAAGTCGCCGGCCCCGGCCTCGGCGACGAACTCGAGCCGTTCGCCCCAGCGCATCCGCGCCCGGCCGCGGACGACGTAGATGATGCTCTCGAGGTGGCCGTGGTGGTGGGCGCCGGTCTTGGCGTTGGGCTCGATCCGCACCGTCCCGGCCCAGAGCTTCTCCGCCCCGGCGCGGGCGCGGTTGATCGCGGCCGCCCGCGTCATTCCCGGGGTCTGGGGGGTGTTGAGGTCGAGGTCGGTGCCCCTGACGATGCGGACCCCGTTCGTCCGCCAGTCGACCGCCTCGCTCATCGCCAGTTCCTCCGCCACCCTCTTTTCACCATAGCCCGTCACCGCGCTTTGGCCAGACGTGCGCCGGCACGTTCTCGGGCGCGTCCTCGGGGCGTCCTCAGCTCCCGCGCAACGCGCGCCGGGCGATCTTGCCCGTCGCCGTCCGCGGCAGCGCGGCGACGGCACGGAAGAGGCGCGGGCACTTGTAGCGCGCGAGCCGGGCGGCGCAATGCGCCGCGAGCGCGCCCTCGTCGATCGCCCCGGCGCGCGGCACGTAGTACGCCGCGATGACGGTCGCCCCCGACGGGACGGTCACGTCGACGACCGCGGCCTCGGCGATGCCGGGGTGGGCGAGGAGCACCGCCTCGACCTCGACCGGGCTCACCCGGAAGCCGCCGGCGTTCATCAGGTCGTCGGCGCGGCCGAGGCTGGCGATCGCGCCGTCCGCGGTCATGCGCACCCGGTCGCCGGTCACGAACCACTCGCCGCGGAACGCCGCGGCGGTCTCCTCCGGCCGTTGCCAGTAGCCGAGCATCAGCCCCGGATCGCGCCGCGACACGGCGAGGACCCCGTCCGCGCCGCGGGCGACGGGCGCGTCGCCGCCCTCGTCCGGCAGCACCGCCACCCGCCGCCCCGGCTGCGGGAAGCCGGTGGCGCCGGGCGGCGCCGGGCGCGACGGCGCGCCCGAGACGTAGGTCGAGATCTCCGACATGCCGAGCGCCTCGTGGATCGCCTTCCCCGACGCTGCGCTCCATGCCGCGCGCACCGCCTCGGGCAGCGCCTCGCCGGCGCTGAGGCCGTGGCGGACGCCGGCGAAGCCCGCGGCGAGCCCGGGCGCGTCCGGCGGCGCGTCGAGCATCTGGCGATAGACCCCGGGCACCGCCGCGAAGATCGTCGCGCGGTGGGCGGCGGCGAGGGCCGGCCAGACGTGGCGGTCGGGGGGGCCGGTGTAGACGAGGGCCGTCGCCCCCGCCGCCAGCGGGTCGATGAGCCCGGCGCCGAGGGTGTAGGTCCAGTTGAACGCGCCGGCGTGGAGCACCCGGTCGTCCGGCCCGAGGCCGTACCATCCCTCCCACATCATCCGCCGCGCCCACGCGGCGCGCTGGGCGTGGAGCACGCCCTTGGGCCGCCCGCCGCTCCCCGAGGTCATCACCATGTAGGCGGGGTCGTCCGGGGCCGTCGTCGCGATCGTGGCGGGCGGGTGACGGCGGAGCCCGGCGATCTCCGCCGGTCCGAGGACCGCGACGCCCGGCGCGGCGGGCAGGTCGAGCCCGGCGCCGAGGCAGACGAGCCGCGGCGCGACCGAGGCGATCACCTGCCCGACCTCGTCGGCGGTCAGGAGCGCCGAGGTCGGGACCGGCACCGCGCCGAGGGCGTTCGCCGCGAGGAAGACCACCGGGAAGGCCGAGCTGTTGCCGATGCGCAGGAGCACCCGGTCGCCGCGGTGGACGCCGAGCGCCGCGAGCCCGCCCGCCGTCCGCAGGACCGCGTCGGCGAGGTCGGCGTAGCGCCAGCGCTCGGCGACCGTCCCCGGCGCGGACAGGGCCTCGAGCGCCACCTTCGCCGGCGTCCGCGCCGCGGCGGCGAGCACGTAGGCCGCGAGGTTGAACGGCGCCGGGCAGGGCGCGAACGGGGCGGAGTCGACGAGGGCGGGTTCGGGGGGCTCGGTCATTTGGCCCGGACTATAGGGCCGCGCGCCGCCGGCGGAACCCCGCAAAAGGCCGCGGCGCCCCGGGGTCGTCCCCGGAGCGCCGCGCGCACTGGTCCCCTCGGAGGGTGGCCGTCAGCCTTCGGCGACCCGCGTCGCCGGGCGGTAGAAGATGTGGTGGCCGATGGTGGTGGTGCGGGTGAATTTCCGCGACCACGACGGGCGCACCGACGGCGTGTGGAAGTAGAGCGCGCCGTCGGTCAGCGTCCGGGCGCGGCCGGCGAGCATCAGGCTCGCGAGCTTCTCGCTCCGCGCCCTGGCGACGCCGCTGCGCATGGTGTCGGGGTGGCCGTCGCAGGTGTAGGAGAACTGGCAGCCCTGCCGGGTCACCCCGCAGACGGTGGAGGGGAACTGCCGGCTGTCGCGGCGGTTCAGCACCACCTCGGCGACGGCGATCTGGCCGTCGAGGGGCTCGCCGCGCGACTCGAAGTAGATCGCCTCGGCGAGGCACTGCCACTCGGCGTTGCCGGTCGCGGGCGGAAGCGCGTCGAGGGTCGCGAAGGTCAGCTTGCCGGTCGGCGCCTCGGCGAGCTCGCCGAGGCCGTCGATGCTGCGGCTCGCCACGGTGACGGTCGCCTCGGCGGTCGCCTCGCGCGCCATCGGGCGGGCGGCGGTCGTCAGCTTGACGATTCGCGCGCCGCCCGAGCGGAGCATCGCATGCTCCTGGGTCATGGCGCCCTTGACGCCGGAG
>CAZEGY010000336.1:0-3999 GCA_964511815.1 uncultured Rhodovulum sp. | reverse complement strand
CGGGCCTGTTCCTTCGGGCCTGTCGCTGCGGCCCCGCTACCTCGGGCTGCGCTTGGCGAGGATGCGCTGGAGGGTGCGGCGGTGCATGTCGAGCCGGCGCGCGGTCTCCGAGACGTTGCGGTCGCAGAGCTCGTAGATGCGCTGGATGTGCTCCCAGCGCACGCGGTCGGCCGACATCGGGTTCTCGGGCGGCTCGGGGTGGTCGTCGCCGCGGGCGAGGAGGGCGCCGGTGATGTCGTTGGCGTCGGCGGGCTTCGCGAGGTAGTCGGTCGCCCCCATCTTCACCGCCGCCACCGCCGAGGCGATGGCGCCGTAGCCGGTGAGGACGACGATGCGCGCGTCGGGGCGGTGCTCGCGGATCTGCTCGACGATGGTCAGGCCGTTGCCGTCGAGCAGGCGCAGGTCGACGACGGCGTAGGCCGGGGGGTGCCGGCGCACCGCGGCGGCGCCGGAGTCGACCGAATCGACCGCGGTGACCTCGAAGCCGCGCTTCTCCATCGCCCGGCTCAGGCGGCGGCGGAAGGGCTCGTCGTCGTCGAGGATGAGCAGCGAGCGGTCGGCGCCGAGGTCCTCCGCGATGGTCTCCGTCACGCTCACGCCGTCCTCCACCGCGGTCCGGGGCCGCGCGGGCTCCGCCGCGCCATCATGCACGCTCACAGCCTCCCTGCAAAGCAGGCGACCGAATCGGCCATCGCCTCGGGGGTGGCGTCGGAGCCGTAGAACTCGAGAAAGCCCGTCTCCGGCGCCACGAGGTAGGTGAAGGTCGAGTGGTCCATGAGGTAGAACTCGGGGTCGTCGCCGGACTTGCGATGGTAGACCTTGTAGGCCCGGGCGGCGGCGTCGACGTCGGCCTCGCTGCCGGTCAGCCCGACGAGCGCCGGGTCGATCGCCGCGGTGAAGTCGCCGACGACCTCGGGGGTGTCGCGCGCCGGGTCGATCGAGACGAAGACCTGGCCGACGTCGATGCCCTTCTCCTTCAGCGTCTCGGCGGCGAGGGCGTTGCGCGAGAGGTCGGTCGGGCAGAAGTCGGGGCAGAAGCTGTAGCCGAAGTAGACGAGCGTCGGCCTGGTGATCGCCTCGGCGTCGGTCACCCGGGTGCCGTCGGCGGCGGTGAGGGTGAACGGGCCGCCGATCGTCGCGGCGCCGGCGGCGACCTGGCCGCGGCGGCAGTCGGCGAAGGGGTCGTCGTCCGAGGACCGCATCACCGCGTAGCCGGTGGCGGCGAGGCCGACGAGGACGACCGCGGCGGCGGCGATGGCGTAGGTTCGGCCCGACATGCCGGCAACGCTCCCGGAGTTTCGATGGGCGAGGTTCGTGGCACGGGGTTTGTGGCACGGGGGGTCGGGCCGCACAAGCCGACGCGCCGGAGGCGGGCGGGGGCGGCGTTCAATTCCCTTTGAGCGGGCGCGGGCGCCCTGCTATCCCCCGGGGCATGGCCGCGATCCTGACCGAGACCAGCCTGCCGCCCCTCGCGGTCGACGCGCGCAGCGGCTGGATCCGCCTGCGGACGATGGTGCTCCTGCGCTGGCTCGCCGTCCTCGGCCAGTCGACGACCGTGGTCATCGCCGACGCGGTGCTCGGCATCCGGGTGCCGCACGCGCCGTGCGCCCTCGTCATCGGCGCGGCGGCGGCGTTCAACTTCGTCGCGATGACGCTGGCCGCCGAGAACCGCCGGCTCTCCGAGCGCGAGGCGGTGCTGACGCTGCTCTTCGACATCGGCCAGCTCGGGGCGCTGCTCTACCTGACCGGCGGGCTCGGCAACCCGTTCGCGCTGCTCATCATGGCGCCGGTGACGATCAGCGCCGCGGTGCTGACCCGGCGGGCGACGCTGCTGCTCGGCGCGGTCGCCGCCGTCGTCACCACGCTCCTCGCGCTCTTCCACGTGCCGCTGACCACCGCGGGCGGCGCCGAGCTCGAGCCGCCGGCCGTCCTCGCCGCCGGGACGTGGACCGCACTCCTGACCGGCACGGCGTTCCTCGCGATCTTCGTGCAGCGGGTGACCGACGAGACCTTCTCGATGTCGCGGGCGCTCGCCGCGACCCAGGCGGCGCTCGCCCGGGAGCAGCAGCTCTCGGCGCTCGGCGGGCTCGTCGCCGCCGCCGCGCACGAGCTCGGCACCCCGCTCGCCACCATCAAGCTCGTCTCGACCGAGCTCGTCGCCGAGCTCGCCGACCAGCCCGAGCTCCGCGAGGACGCCCGCCTCGTCCGCGCCCAGGCCGACCGCTGCTCGGAGATCCTGCGGGCGATGGGGCCGCGGGCGAGCGACGACACCCTCGTGCGCTTCGCGCCGTTCGCGAGCGTGGTCGAGGAGGCCGCCGCCCCCCACGCCGAGCGCGGCATCCGCGTCATCGTCCGGGTCGAGGGTGCGCCGGTCGACGCGGCCGGCGACGCCCCGCAGCCGCTGGTCTCGCGCAGTCCCGAGATCATCCAGGGGTTGCGCAACCTCGTCCAGAACGCCGTCGACTTCGCGCGCACCACGGTGTGGATCGACCTCGACTGGACGGCGGGCGAGGTCCGCGCCGTCATCGGCGACGACGGCCCGGGCTATCCCGCCGACCTGATCGGGCGGATCGGCGACCCCTTCGTCCGCGGCCGCGGGGCGCCGCCCGAGGCGCGGCCGGGGTATCCGGGCATGGGGCTCGGGCTGTTCATCGCCAAGACCCTGCTCGAACGCTCGGGGGCGCGCCTCGGCTTCGACAACGGCGGCGGGGAGGGCGCCGCCGCGCCCGCCGACTTCGCGCGCCCGCCGGGGGCCGTCGTCACGGTGGTGTGGCCGCGGGCGAACGTCGCGCCGCGGGGAGACGCCGGGCCGACTCTCCCGGAAGTTGAACGTTAAGCGATCCTTAAGCTTGTCGCCGCTCAATCGGGACCGCCTCCCGAGGACAGCGGACACGGCATGGATCTCTCGCGCTTCACCCCCGACTGGCTCCCCGACTGGCTCCCCGACCGGCTCCCCGACTGGCCGGCGTGGCCCGGTGCCGTGCATGCCGCCGTCCATGCCGCCGTGCCCGAGGCGCTGCTCGCGGCGGCGGTGAGCGCGGTGGCGACCCTCGCGCTCGTCGCCGGCTTCGCGCCGCGGATCGGGAGCGGCGGGGGGAGCGGGGCGGGCGACGACGGCGCCTGCGACTTCGTCGTCGAGGGCGCGCGGGTGCGGCCGGTGACCGCCGCGGCGCGGGCGCTGCTCGCCGGGCTGCCGCGCGGGGGGAGCCGGCTCGCGGCGCTGGCCGGCTACCTCGCCGAGGCGTGGCCGGAGGCGCAGGCGGGGCTCGAGGGCCTCGTCCTCTACGGCACGCCCTTCCGCCACCACGCGGTCCGCGACGACGGCGACGGCATCGTCATCGCCGGCGAGCCGCGCGACGGCGGCGCCCTCGTCTCGATCCGTCCGGCGAGTGCCGAGGCGCGGGCGCTGCGCGCGGCGGAGGCGGCGCTGGCGCGCATCGCCGCCGACCGCGACTTCCTCGCCGACGTCATCGACCGCGCCCCGCTCCTCGCCTGGAGCCAGGGGCCGGACGGCCAGATCGGCTGGGCGAACGCCGCCTACCGCGACCGCTTCGACGGCCCGGCGGGGGCGCTTCCCGACCACCGGATCACCGACGGCTTCGCCCACGTCGTCGAGGAGGTGCCGCTGACCGCGCGCGGCGCCGAGAGCCGGCGGCGGGTGTCGGTGCCCGGCCGCGACGACGCCGAGGCGCACTGGTTCGAGGTGTCGCGGACGCCGGGGCTCGGGGAGGACGCGCTCGGCTACGCCCTCGCCGCCGACGACCTCGTCGCCGCCGAGGCGTCGCTGCGGCGCTTCGTCGAGACGCTGACCGAGACCTTCGCCCACCTGCCGATCGGGCTCGCGGTCTTCGACAAGAACCGGAGGCTCGGCCTCTTCAACCCGGCGCTGACCGACCTCGTCAAGATCGACGCGGTGTGGCTGGCCGGGCGGCCGTCGTTGCGCGACTTCCTCGAGCGGCTGCGCGAGACCCGGCAGATGCCCGAGCAGAAGGACTTCGC